>JARRNE010000237.1:10598-19393 GCA_037385305.1 Chromatiaceae bacterium
GCCGGATGCCGAACTTGTCGTTGACGACCACGACTTCTCCTTGAGCGATGAGGGTCCCGTTGACCATGACGTCCATCGGCGCGCCGGCTAGGCGATCCAATTCCACTACCGATCCCTGATTCAACTGCAAGAGGTCACGGATATTAATCCTCGTGCGGCCAACCTCCATGGAAAGGGTCACGGGGATGTCCAGAATGACGTCCAGGTTTTGCGCCTTGGCCTCACCGGGCCTCGACTCACCGTCCAATGATTGAAAATCGGCTCGTCGATAGTCGCTTGCAGATTCCGCCGTCGCCCCCTTGCCTTCAGTTTCAGTGTCCATCGGCAGTATCTCTATCCAGTTGCATCGAATCAGCGCTTCTCTTGCGCATTCGCCCCCCTGGCGGCTTCTCGGGGCGGTGGCTCGGCCTCCGTCCTTGGCGGGTGGGTGATCCTTATGGCGTTATGCCCCCTGGCGACGCCGAAGGCGCCGCGAAACATCGGAGAACCTTCCACGTAGAGTGACACCTCGCTGGGGATATCCACTGCAATGACGTCCCCCGGCTTCAGCTGCAGGACGTCGCGCAGCGGCAGCTCCGTCTCCACGATCGTGCCTTTCAGCTCCACGCTGACGGCCTGCAGGCCATCCCCGAGATGGTCGCTCCACCGGCCGTTCGAATCCGCGCGGTCGCTGCAGGTGCCGGCGTCGAGCATTTCCCGAATCGGCTGAATCATGGAATAGGGTATGACCACGTGGAGCTCCCCGCCCTGGGATCCGAATTGCACCAGGAAACGGCCTACGACGACCGTTTCTGTTGGGCTGGCGATACTAATGCAGTGCGGGTTTGTCTCGGATGCGGTGTGCTCGAGCTTGACCTGCAGGACAGGAGCCCATGCGCGCTCATAGTCTCTCGCCGCACTCTGAACAATGACGCGGGTGATACGCAGCTCCGCGGCTGTTAGCTCCCGAGCCTGCTCCTTGCCGATATCCCTTGCACCGCCGCCGAAGAAGCTGTCGACGAGCAGATAGACCAAGTGGGGGTCCAGCAAAAACAGGACTGTCCCGTGCAGCGGCGAAATCCTTTCCAGATGCAGCCCGCAATGGGCGGGAAGGCTCGCCGTATACTCGCCGAACCTGATGCTCTGGAGTTCCGCCAAGTCGACGGTCGCCTCTCGCCTCAACGAGGTATAGAGGTTCGATCGGAAGTGACGGGCAAAGCGGTCGTAGATCATTTCGAGGGTCGGTAACGGTCCTCGGATGATGCGCTCCGTGCCGGAAAAGTTGTATTGCTCGGCGTCGCTGTCTTCATGGCGTTGTGGCTCGCCCTGCTGAATCGCCCCCGTCTCCACGTCGTGCAGGAGCGCTTCCACCTCCTCCTCCGTGAGCACATCGTTGACAGACATCTTATTGCATCAGGAAGCTGGTGAAGAGCACTTCGTCTACGCCGGTCTTGCCGCTGTATTTCTTCACGATCCGTTGGATCGCTGCCAACGCCTCCGCACGCAGCTTCTCTTTGCCCTCGGGTGCTCGCAGCTCATCCGGATTTTGGCTGCTCAACAGCATCACCAAGCTGTTCCGCACCGCGGGCATATTCGCGTCAATCGTCTTTTTTACCTCGGGGTCTCGTGTCGTGAGGCTGATCTTTGTCTGTACAAACTGGGGGCCGTCCCCCTGCCCAAAGGCGGCGGTGAAGGGTGGGTCAAGGTCAATGTAGGTTGGCGGCGCAAGCTCGGCGGATACTGCCTTGACCGCGTCCCCGCCCTCTGCGTCCGCTTCGCGGGGACAGGCGCCTGTCAGGAAGAAGGTTGCGGCAACGGCTCCGGCAACCAGCACCAGGACCAGCACGGCGAGGAGGATTACCTTTTTCATCGCGAGCTACCTTGTCTCAGTAAAATCCGGCGGGAAGGGCTCTCAGCGAGGGCCCGGAACAACCGATGCCGGACCGGGCGAGACGCTGGAGACGGCGAGGCGTCTCACCACGCCTAAGCAGGATGCGCGCCAGGCGGGAACGAGCGACAAGACAATGGGTTACGATGTGCGGGCCCGCCGGGCGTCAGAAGGCCGACTGTCCCGCGGCGGTGGCTCGACAGAAAGTTGGCGCGGGGCGTGCCGGAAGAACGACGCCTGCCCGCAGACCTCAGGCGTAGGCGTCGATCATGTTGTCAGGGAGGGGGCGGGCGCTGAGGCCGGGCAGTGACTGAATTCTGATGGAGGCGCCGGACTGACCCTGTCCGCCGCCCGTGCCTGCTTGGCCAGACTGGGAGCCGGCGCCCCCCTGGTTTGACCCGCTTTGATGCTCGGTGACATCGACGTGCTGGAGGTTGATCCCGGCCTGCTGAAAGAGCTCACGCAAGCGCGGCAGGGTACCTGCGACGGCCTCGCGGGCGACCCCATTGTGCACGTTGAAGCTGACCTTGGTCTTGTCGTCCGCCAATGAGACGTGGATCTCCATCTTCCCGAGCTCGGGGGGATTGAGCGTCAGGTCGGCGCGCGACATCTGGGCGCCGACCATCCAGATCACCTGGCTCCCAAGATCATTCGGCCAGCTGCTGGCGTTCACAGACAGGCTCGTGTGGTACGCGCCGGACGCGAAGGGACTGACCAGGGCCGGGTGGCTGGTTGCCCCGGTTGCCCCCAGGGTGGCCCCGGCCAAGGTCGGATCGATCGGTGCCTGCGAGCCGTCGGGCGTTCCCTGCCCTGCCCCCGCAAGTTGGCTCAGCGTTGAGGTGCCTGCAGACGTGGGTACTGGCGAATCCGCTCCAGCGTGATGAGACACGCCATCCGGTTTCGACAAGCCTCCGGGAGACGCCGGCTGGACCGCGTCTGCAAAATGTCGGGGCCCGGCGGCCTGGGCAGCGGCGGAGGAAGCATCCGCACTCGAAGCGGACGCTGGGCTGCCGGTGGCCGCAGCGCCTGCGGTGGACTGAGCGGAGACCCCATTGGCACCCACGCCCCGCCCGGACGGGCCGTTTGTCGAATCCTTTGTCGCTTGTGCCGCCTGCTCGACGGAGCCTTGCGGCGGGCCGCCTTCCCCCTGCGTGGGGAGACCCGCCGTGGCGGAATCACCCTCCGGCACTGCCGCCCCCAACTGCTGTGCTCCCTGCGTGCCGGAGCCTCTTGCTGCCGGTCCGGCCTCGCCAGCCGGTGCGACCCCGGCGGCCTGGCCGGGAGCCTGTGTCGCGGCGGCGGTGGCGCTCACGCCCGCGACTGCGCTCTCGCCGTCTCGTCGAGAGGACTTCCGCCGTTGCGGGTCACCCTTCTCCGTCTTGCCCGCCTCGGGATCCTCGGCTGGAAGGGCTCCCGGGCTCCGCGGCCCGTTCCCATCCGGGCCAGTCGCCGTCGGACCAGCATCGGTCGCCGCAATGTCTTGCCTCTCTTCGCCGGTCTGCGGCGAATCGTTGCCGCTGTCGGCAACGGACTGCCCGCCGGACTGCGGATCGCTGACCTGATCCTGTCCTTTCCCGGCCCCAGCGACGGCCCCTTTCCCCTCCCTCTCCTGGGAGCCGCCCGGGGTATGCTTGGCGCCGCCTGCACCGTCCTGCGTCGTCTCCGTCGAAGGGCTCGACGCTTCTCTCGTGTCGCGACCGGATGAGGTGGCGGAGGCCTGGTCGCCGCGGGACAGATCTTGCTTGTGCGCCGCTTGCGGGCCAGCCGGAGCCCCGCTGTCGCGGGATCGGGCACCGCCGGAGGGGTCTCTTCCTTGACGCGGCCGCGCGCTGTTCGCGCTGCGCACCCCGTCTTGGAGCATGTCCGCAAAGGAAAGGGCCCCAGCTCCTTTGGAGGTGGCGCCCGCCGACTGCCGGGAAGCCGTCGAAAGGGCCGAGGAACCGAGCAGGTTCTGCGAGAAGACCGAGCCGTTCATTAGCCGCTCCGAGACAGCATAGGATAGGGATCACATCAACCCAGGTAGCACGTTCAGTGCCAGACAGCCGCCGATCCACGGGAAGCACGGTTTGATCCGGAAGCCGGCGCGGGGTCAGACTCTGCAAGCTGGCAAACTCTGCTGTGTTCGGTCGCTCCCACTTGGGGCGCGCTCATTCGCTTTGACGCCGGACAAGAGTGCCCCGGGGGATCAGGCCGTTGCGAGGCCATCGCCCCGAAGCAGCGGTCGCCAGCCCAGCTGGAAGCGATCCGCACCCGAGGCGACTCCCGATTGACGCGGTACTCATCCAGCTCGGAAACACTCATGACAAAGCTAGAGCAGGCGGAGCAGATTACAGTCACGCCGTCGGACCTGGCGCGGTTTTGGCCACTCGATGGACTGACGGGAGGCGAGCTGTCGACGATCGCAGGACATACGCTCGTCGAGCCTGCGTCAGCAGGCAGGTGCGTCGTCAAGATCGGGTCGGATGACAACCTGTCCCTTTACCTCCAGAAAGGCAAGATCAGCTTGGTCAGCTACGACCAAAGGGAGGTCGTGGTCGCCGGCGACAGCAATCTTGGCCGCTTCCCCATCTCGAACCTCCGCCCGCATCGTTACTCAGTCACGGCTCTATCCGACGCGACCCTGCTGAAGGTGGACAAGACGGTCCTCGGTCAGGTGATCAACAAGGGAGAGAATCTCTCGCATCACATCGAGATCCCCTTATCGCCGACCGAGCTGTCAGACTATTCGCTCTTCGAGCAAATCCAGAATGACATCGTCGAGGGGCGGGTTGACATCCCGACAATGCCGAATATCGCGTTCCAGATCTACCGGGTCATCAGCCAGGATGACTCCGATGCCCGGAAGGTCGCGCGCATCGTGGAGTCTGACCCCGCAATCGCCGCCAAGCTCGTCCGAACGGCCAACAGCGTCTTTTACCGCCGGAAAAAGGGGGTCGAATCCTGCTCCGAAGCCATCGTCCGGCTGGGGATGCTGACCGTCAAGAAACTGGTCACCAGCTTCGTGATGCGGGAGCTCTACCAATCCAAGCTGCCCGCGATCCAGGCCCAGGTGGGCAGACTCTGGAAACACAGCGCCTTGGTCGGTGCGATCAGCTACAACCTTGCTCGCCTGACCCCCGGGATGAATCCCGAGACAGCCCTGCTGGCGGGTCTGCTGCATGATATCGGCGCACTCTGCGTCCTGGGATACGCGGAGAAGAACCCCGCCGCGCTGTACGACAACGAGAAGTTTACTCACGTCATTGCAACCTTTCGAGGACAGCTGGGGGCGGAGATCCTGCGGCAATGGAGCTTCCCGGAGAGCATCGTGAGCGCCGCCCGCGATGCGGAGGACTGGCACCGGGATCCGGCTCCAAAGGCCGACTATTCGGACTTGGTCCTGATCGCACAGCTGCACAGCTTTGCGGATAACGAGCGCATGTGGTCCATGCCGCGTATTTACGAGGTTCCCGCCTTCAAGAAGATGGTCTCCGGTCAGCTGGGTCCGACCCTGAGCCTGTCGATCCTCGACGACGCCAAGCAACACATCGAGGAGACGGCGCGTTGGCTCGCCAGCTAAGTGAAAGTTCAAAAACAACTTGGCCGTTCTTTCCTGAGCACCCAACTGAAGGGCGCAATAGGCGCTAGCCGTATTGCGCCGCATGTAGCGGTTGGCCACGTTCGGTGCAATACGCTCCGCTATTGCACCCTACGAAGAAAGTGTTTCAGTTATTTTTAAATCGTTCGTAAGGTTCATGGCAATCGCCTTACGGCGACTCCTCCCGAGGGGCGAGATGACGAGCGCCAGCCATCTCGTCGATGAGCTTCTGCTCGCGCCGCTCCGTCTCCTTGCGCTCTGCAATGCGGCCTCTCTCCCTGACCTTGGCAAGCACGGCGACCTCCTTCTGGGTAGCCTGCCAGTGTTCAACCGCCACATCGAGGGCACGTGAGTGCTGCTCCACGGAGCGCTGTTGCTCGAGGATCGCCTTGTTCAGCCGGGATAGAAAGCGCAAATACTCCTGCACCTGGATCCCGAGCCCCTCCCCTCCTGTGTTGGCGAGGGCGTTGCCGTAGTCCCTCCGGTACCTCGACAGGTCCTCCAGCTTCGCCCGCGCGTCTTCCAGCACCCGCCTGCGGCTCCCCAGGGCGCGAGCAGCATCCCGATCCCGCTCCTCGGCGAGCTGCATGAGGAGATCGAAGCGCCTCTCCCGCTCCATTTACTCGGCTCCCGCCTCACCCGTATCCATGAGCTCCAACAGCTGACCCACGCTCGCGCTCAAAGGAACAGATTCGTGCATGTCCTGGCGGAGGAAGGTCATGATCTCTTCCTTGCGGGTTATCGCCTCGTCCAGCTGCGGATTCGAGCCCGGCCGGTAGGCGCCGACGTTGATGAGGTCCTGGTTGCGGTTAACGAGCGAGAGCATCCCCTTCAGCCGGCGCGCGGCCAGCTGCTGCGGCTGATCCGTGATTGCGTGCATCAGCCGGCTGATCGAGGACTCGACGTCGATCGCGGGAAAGTGGCCCGATTCCGCCAGGGTCCGGGACAGGACCACGTGCCCGTCCAGGATTGCCCTCGCCGCATCGGCGATGGGGTCCAGCTGATCGTCCCCCTCCACCAGGACGGTGTAAAAGGCCGTGATCGAGCCTGCGCCTTCGCCGGTCCCGGCGCGCTCCACAAGACGCGGGAGCTTGGCGAAGACGGACGGCGGATAGCCCTTGGTCGCAGGCGGCTCTCCGATGGCCAGGGCAATCTCCCGCTGCGCCTGGGCGTAGCGCGTAAGGGAATCCATGAGGAGCAGCACGCGCAGGCCGCAGTCTCGAAAGTGCTCGGCAATGCTGGTCGCCAGCATTGCCCCGTGCAGCCGCATGAGGGGAGGGTGGTCGGCGGGCGTGGCGACCACAACCGCACGCTTCAGGCCCTCTTGCCCGAGGATGTCCTCCACGAACTCCTTGACCTCGCGGCCGCGCTCCCCGATCAGCCCGACCACGGTTACGTCCGCGTTCGTGTAGCGCGTCATCATCCCGAGCAGCACGCTCTTGCCGACACCGCTGCCCGCGAACAGACCCATGCGCTGCCCCCGGCCGACCGTCAGCAAGGCGTTGATCGCCCGCACACCCACATCCAGAGGCTCGTCGATCACCCGCCTGGCCATCGGATTCATGGGCCGGCCGTTGAGGGGAACGAAGGACTCCGGACGCAGCACGCCCTTACGGTCCAGGGGCCGCCCCGCGCCATCCAGCACCCGGCCGAGAAGGGCTGCCCCGACCGGGACCTCGCACCTCTCCTCGCCGGGGATCACCCGGGCGTCCACCGTGAGGCCGCGGTGCTCCCCTGCCAACATGAGGTACAGCTTGTTCTCTGCGAAGCCGACGACCTCGGCGTCCACTCGGACCCCGTTCATGCCCTCGACAACGCAGCGGCTGCCGACGGCGGCCTGACAGCCGACCGCCTCCAGGGCGAGCCCCACCATTCGGGTGAGCCTGCCCTCCACGACCGGAGGCGGAAGCGCCGACGCCCCCTTGCTGAAACGAGCCAGGCTGCCGGCCCAGTGGGCGCTGCGGCTGGCGGGGCTCAGATACCAGGGCGCGGCCATCGGCTAGGTATCCGGGCGTGCCGCCACAGCGTCCGAAGCGGAGCCCGGAGCCGGCGGGGCCCCTTCCGTCTCGTCGGGGGACGGATGCCTTGGATCGGCGTGCCGGTCCCCGCCGAATATCTTGAGGATCGCCGCAGCGAGGCGGCGTTCCACGGTGGCATCGACGTGGGAGACGTCGGTGACCACCACGCACCCGCCGCGGGTCATGGCCGGATTCTCCGTGAGTCGCCAATCCTGCTCGTCCTCCTGGGGCGGCAACAGCTCACGGACCAGCGCGGCATCCGCCGGGTGAAGCTGGACGCTGATGTTGCGGGCAGCCACCGGCAAGACGCCGAGCGCCTCGCGAACCGCGGCAACCACCACCGTCGGCTCCGTCTTGATCTCGCGCCGCCGCAGCTGGCGCACCAGCGCCGTCGCCAGGGCGACAAGCTCGTTCTCCACCTGGTGGTCAAGACCCTGGAACGGACGGGAAAGTGCGTCGATCAGCTCGCGCAGCCGCTGCGCCTGCGCGTCGATCTCCTGGCGCCCCCGCGCCAAGCCGTCGGCGCGGCCGGAGGCGAAGCCTTCGTCGTAGGCGCTCCGCCGCAGCTGCTCGAGCTCCTGCTCCGTGGGCAGCTTGGCCTTTGCCTGACCGTCGTATCCCTGGCGGTCGGTGCCAACGCTGGGGGCGTCCCAGCGCTCCCAGATGGCCGATTCCAGATTGGAGAGCACCCTAGACATAGTCGTCGCCCTTGCCCAACGCAAACTCGCCCGTGTCGGCCATCTTGCGGGCGACCATCACGATCTCCTTCTGCGCGCGCTCGACCTCGGAGAGACGCACGGGGCCCGTGCCCTCCAGATCGTCCCGCAGCAGCATGGCCGCCCGCTTCGACATGTTCCTGAAGATCTTTTCCTTCACCGCATCGTCGGAGCCCTTGAGCGCGGTCATCAGGACGTCGTTGGCAATCTCCTTGAGGAGCGACTGGATATCGCGGTCGGAGGCCGCGGCAAGATCGTCGAAGGTGAACAGCGCCTCGTCCAGCGCAACCCCCAGATCCGCGTCCTCCTCCTTGATGGCATCAAGTATCTCTGTCCCGATCGAACGGTCGAGCAGGTTGAGCAGGCCGACCGCCGTCGTGACCCCGCCGATCTGGGAGCTCTGGAAGGCCGGATTGTCCGTGACCTTCTGATCCAGGATCGCATCCAGCTCGCTGAGCGCCGAGGGGGCCACGCTCTCGAGCTTGGCGACACGCATGACCAGATCGGCCCGCCGGGACTCGGGAAACAGGCTCAACACCTGGGCGGCCTGGTCCGACTCCAGATGGGCCAGCACGATCGCGGTGATCTGGGGATGCTCGTTTCGAATCAGACGGGCA
>JARRNE010000238.1:0-4851 GCA_037385305.1 Chromatiaceae bacterium
TCCAGTTTCTCCGATGGATCGACTTGCAGATAGACCTCGGTCGTGCGGATATCAGCATGGCCGAGCCAGAGGGCGACCTTACGGATATCCCTAGTCGCGTGGAGCATGAGGACGGCGCAGCTATGGCGCAGCTGGTGCGGAGATACAGAGCGTCCTCTCAATGTGCACACGCTTGCGAGGCACGGACAACGTGCTTATCAAGCACGTACTCGAAGCCTGCCCGGGTCATTGCGGTCCCTTCGGCATTGACGAACAGCTCAGGTGCGGACACGGAGCCTCGGACCGCCAGCCAAGCGCGCAAGTCTGCGGCGGTCTCCTTCCAGAGCGGAAGGCAGCGCTCCTTGCGACCCTTGCCGTGAACGCAAATACTCGGCGTTCGCTGCAATGACAGGTTCTCCAGTGCGAGCCCGACCAACTCGGAAACTCGCAGCCCCCCAGCAAAGCACAGATGCAGCATCGCGCGGTCGCGGATGCCGAGCCGTGTTGTGGTATCGGGGGCATCGAGGATGGCGCGGATCTCCTCCATCGTCAGATACCGCACCAGCTTCTGGTCGTGACGTTTCGCCGGAATGGCATGGATCTGCCTGGCTTGCTCAAGGGCGGAGGGTACCCGCAGCTCGGCGTAGCCGATGAAGGTCTTGATAGCGGCGAGCCGACCATTACGTGTCGTTGCACAGTTACCCCGTTGGTCCTCGATGTGGGCAAGAAAGTCAAGGATCAGTGCCGCATTGATTTGCTCCAGATAGAGCTGGGAGGGTCTGATCCCGAGGCGTCGGCTGGCAAACGCGAACAGAAGGCGAAAGGCATGAGCATAAGTCTCGCACGTATGGGGGCTGTAGCCGTGCTCGATTGGCATGTGCTCACGCAGGAAGTCGGTAATCAATGGGGCGATGGGGGTCATGCCTCCCCCCTGCCGAACAGCGCTTCGGCAGCGTCGGCGAGGCCGGTCATCAGCTCCGGTGTTGCCTCCAAGTACCAGTAGGTATGCTTGATATCCGAGTGGCCCAGATAGGTCGCCAGGGCGACGAAGTGACGGGCTACTGCCTCACGGCTCGTCGGGCACTGCTCCAGCGCCCTGGTCGCCACGGTATGTCGATTATTCCGACCTCGGAATAATCGCCATAATTCCGCGTCTCGGATTATTCCGAGTAAACTTTCGATGCTCTGGTAACTGGCTGTTTTTCTTTTCTTTAAGCTCAGAAAATATCTGAGTAGTCGGAATAATCGGGCTGTCTTTTCATCTGGCGAACTCGCCAGAATCACGAGAAGACAGCCGATGATCGAAAGACTCTTCCCCGACCCTCTCGCGCAGCAACACCTCTACGGTGGCCCGATCGGACCCTACGTCGACGGTTTCGCGGACCATCTGGCCACGCAGGGTTACGCAGAGGCTACAGCCAAAGGAAAGCTGCGGTTGATCGCTCACCTGAGCCGGTGGCTAGAACGGCACGACCTGCCTCTGGCGACCCTCGACGAAGAAAGCGTCAAGCAATTCGTGGCCGATCCCGGGCCGATCCAGGTCAGACGCGGAGATGGGCGGACGTGCAGAATGCTACTGGATTATTTGCGTGAGCTTGGCAGTATTCCACCGCCGACCGAGGTCGTCGACAACACACCATTGGGACGTATCGAGACCGGCTTCACGCACTACCTCGTCGCCGAGCGCGGACTCTCAGGCGCAACCGTCATCAACTACAGCCCTACCGTTCACCGCTTTCTCGAAGAACGCTTCGGTACCGGGGAAGTGAAGCTCAACGAGCTCTCTGCCCCGGATGTCCATCGTTTCCTGCTACGACAGGCTCCCCGTGTCAGTCGAGGACGGGCCAAGTTGATGGCGACAGCCCTGCGTAGTTTCTTCCGTTTTCTCCGTCAGCGTGGGGACATCACGAGCGATCTCGCCAGCGCGATCCCCGCTACGACCAACTGGCGCTTGACGGGGTTACCCCTGTCACTCGGGCCAGAGGAGGTCGAAGCCTTGCTCGACAGTTGTGACCAAGACACCGCGCTCGGGCAACGTGACTACGCGATCTTGGTGCTGTTGGCCCGCCTGGGGCTGCGCGCCGGCGAGGTCGTCGCTCTAACCTTGGATGACTTCGATTGGGACACGGGTACGCTGATCGTGCACGGCAAGGGGAAACGGCAAGAACGTCTGCCGTTGCCCGAGGATGTCGGCGAGGCAGTGGCGAACTATCTGCGTGGGAGTCGCCCCCACTGTGCCTCGCGGCGTGTATTTATCCGCCTTCAGGCGCCGCATCGCGGGTTCAGCAGTTCCGCGGCCATCGACAACGTCGTTCACCGCGCTCTTGAGCGTACCGGATTGAACCCCGAGCAGAAAGGCGCGCATCTGCTGCGCCACTCGCTGGCCACCGGTCTGCTCGGCGGCGGCGCCTCTTTGGAGCAGATCGCTCAACTGCTGCGTCATGCCCATCCCCAGACCACCGAGATCTACGCCAAGGTAGATCTGAAGGCGCTACGGGCGCTGGCGCAGCCTTGGCCGGGAGGTGGCGAATGAGCGAGTTACACGCCGCCTTGGAAGAGTATCTCTCGGTGCGTCGGGCACTTGGGGTAAAGCTTTGTCTGCCAGGCCGTCTGTTAGAGAGGTTCATCGACTTCGCCGAACGCGAAGGGGCCGCTGTGATCACCACCGATCTGGCGCTGCGCTGGGCGACCCAGCCGGCGGACGCGCAACCGGCGCAATGGGCCAATCGCCTGGGGATGGTGCGCCGGTTCGCACAGTATCGAAGCGCGACGGATCCGCGAACCGAGGTGCCTCCACCCGATCTGCTTCCATTTCGGACCCAACGGCCGGTCCCTTATCTCTACAGCGACGAAGAGGTCTCGCGACTGCTCGAGGCTGCCCGGCAGCTGCCCGCCGTCACCGGCCTTCGGCCCCACACCTATGCCACTCTGTTCGGTTTGTATGCGGTCACCGGGATGCGCACCAACGAGCCGCTGCAACTTGACCGCGAGGATGTCGATCTGACCCAGGGGGTGCTCACCGTGCGCGGCACCAAGTTCGGCAAGTCACGCTACCTGCCGATTCACCCATCGACCCAACAGGTACTCCAGGCGTACGCCGAGCGGCGCGACGCCCTTTGTCCACACCCGCTGGCACCGAGCTTTTTCCTCGCCGAACGCGGGACCCGTCTGACCGAATCGAGCGTGCGCTGGACCTTCGTGAAACTGTCCCGCCAGATCGGTCTGCGCGGGCCGCAGGATTCCCGGGGCCCGAGGCTTCTTGACTTTCGACACCGCTTCGCCATCAAGACCCTCATTCAATGGTATCGGGGCGGGCATGACGTCGAACACCACCTGCCCGAGCTTGCCACCTATCTGGGTCATACCCATGTCGCGGACACCTACTGGTACCTGACCGCCGTCCCGGAGCTCTTGCACCTGGCCGCACAGCGCGTGGAGCAAGCCAAGGGAGGGCGCACGTCATGAGCGCTACCGCCGGTTTCCCCGCACTCCTCGCGCGCTTTTTTACCGAGCGGCTCCTGCGGCAACGTCAGGCCAGCCCACACACCGTCGCCAGCTATCGCGATACCTTCCGCCTGCTGGTCCAATTCGCCCAGCAGCGGCTGCACAAAGCCCCCTGCGCCCTGGAGATGGAAGACTTGGATACCCCCTTCCTCGGCGACTTCTTGGAGCATCTGGAGAAGAACCGGGGCAATGGCGCACGTTCGCGTAATGTCCGTCTGGCCGCGATCCATTCCTTCTTCCGCTACGTCGCCTTGCACGAGCCCGAATACCTTGCCTTGGCCCAACGGGTATTGGCCATGCCGAGCAAACGCTACGTCCGCCGCCCAGTGGAGTTTCTCACAGCGATGGAGGTCGAGGCCCTGCTGGCGGCGCCGGATGTGACCACCTGGGGCGGACGCCGCGACCGCACCCTGCTGCTATTCGCCATCCAGACCGGCCTGCGCGCCGCAGAGCTCATCGGACTGTGCTGCGAGGATATCGCCTTCGGTCCCGGCGCCCATGTGCGATGTCGCGGAAAAGGGCGCAAGGAGCGGTGTACGCCACTGCGCCCGGACACCGTCGCCGCCCTGCGGACCTGGATGCAGGAACGCCAAGGTCAGCCTGCAGACCCCTTGTTCCCAAATGCCCACGGCACCCCCTTGAGCCATGATGGGCTGGCGTATCTGCTTGCCAAACATCTGGTCACGGCGCGCGAAGCATGTCCCTCCTTGAAGAACAAAAGGGTCACTCCCCACACGCTGAGGCACACCGCGGCAATGGAGCTACTACACAACGGCACCGACCGCGCCGTCATCGCCCTTTGGCTCGGTCACGAGTCGGTCGAGACGACCTACATCTATTTCCACGCGGATCTGGAGCTCAAAGAAGAAGCCCTTGCCAGGACAACGCCTTCGAATGCGCGACTGCCCCGCTACAGGCCAGATGATGAGCTACTGGCCTTCCTGAAGAGCCTCTGATTATGCCGAGCAAAGTCCGCCAACGCGCCCGAGAGCCCCCGTCAGTACTGCTTGCCAGCAAAGGACTCGGAATAATCCGGGACGCGGAATTATGTCGATTATTCCGAGGTCGGAATAATCGACACACCTTCGTCGTGCGTCGGATCTTGCTATGGCAAACGCAGGGAATCGACGTTGATCAACAGATGTTGGCCCTCTCGACTTATGTCGGCCATGCCCATGTGACCGATACCTATTGGTATCTGAGTGCCGTTCCCGAGCTCATGGCCGTGGCCGCAGAGCGCCTCGAATCCATGAACGGGGCTGCGGAGGTGGAACATGGTTAGGGCTAAGATCGATGATGTCCCGTCCTTTTGCGCGTTGGTTCAGCAATTTTTCACCGAGTACCTCGTCGTCCAGCGCGCAATCAGTG
>JARRNE010000239.1:0-7128 GCA_037385305.1 Chromatiaceae bacterium
TGCCGGCCCGGTCCACCGCCTTCTGGATGTCCGCCAGCACCCGTTGCTTGTCCTCGACATCCGGGTCCAGGCGCACCGCGATCACCGAGATGCCCTCCATGCTGTTGGAGGTCAGCTTCTCGAGCCCGCTCACTTTGAGCAGCTCCTCCTCCAGGGGCACTGTGATGGAGAGCTCCACGTCCTCGGGGCCGGCACCCGGGCGCAGGGTGGTGATGTTGACCAGGCCCAGGTCGACCTTGGGCATCATCTCGAACGTCATGTGCCCCATGGCGGCCAGCCCGCCGAGGACGATGAACAGCAGCATGAGGCTTACGAGCAGCGGCCGCTCGACGAAGAAGGCGATCAGGCGCTTCATCGTGGCGGCTCCTCGGCGTCCTCTTTTTCGATAACGGCCCGGTCGGCGACCTTTACGGGGAAGTTTCCGGTTTGTGGGTCGGCCTTGATCCCCACGGCCTCGATCCTGGCCTGGTAGACTCGGCCTGGAACGCCGGCGGATCTGACCTCGGCCACGGCACCGACGCGCAGGTCGTTGACCTCGCGCTCGCCGACGTGGACGCGCACCCGCACCCGATCGACGACCTGCACACTGCCGAGCAGCTGGCCCGGCATCACTGTCTCACCCGTCTCCACCAGCCGGCGGTCGACGATACCGCTCACGGGACTCAGGACACGGCTCTCTGTGAGCTCGCGCTCGGCCAGGCGCTGAGCCGCCAAGGCGTCCTCGTAGCGTGCGGTGGCCCGGCGCAGCGCGACTTGCGAATAGCGTCGCACTCGAGATGCGGTCTGGTTCAGGGAGGCTCAGGGCGTTGCGGAGCCCTCACATCGATGCGGCCCCCTTTCGCCGATGACGCGAACGCGGCCATTGCGCCAGTCAGCGTTCCGGAATCGCTCGCAAGCCTCGCGGATCAACCGCTCCGGACGCCAAGTCAGTTGAAAAAGCCGCCGGTTGCGGATCGCGAACAGGTCCTCCCCCGTGTCGCCGCCAAAGGCGAGCGCGGCATTGAACAAGAACAGGCCGCGCTCTTGCCCGATGACCAACAGACGACCACCCGAGCCGAAGACGGCCCCGCGCCCGCCGAGGGATTCCGGCCGATCGGCGGGTTGCTTGCTACCGCCGCCGCCTACGCTACCGAAATCGGTCACGAGGCTCCAGTCATCCGCTTGAAAGAGCGTAACCTCGTGGTAGCCGGTGGCGGCGAGGTGGCGGCCGTCCTGCGAGAACACGAGCCCGTAGGCATTGAACGCGATCGGAATGCGTGCGATCTCCGCCCCGTCTGCCCCGCTCCAGATCCGTATCCGTCGCTCGCCGATCATGGCGTCCTTCTCGTCGTCGAGATACCCTTCTGCAGTGGCGAAGACGGCGCCGTCCGGGGTGACGGCGACGCCGCGAACCGGGTTGGTGTCCTCGAGGATCGCCAGCGAATCCTCGCGCCACCGCCAGTGCAGCGTGAGCTCCCCTGCCTCGGTTGGAATTCCGCTTCGCGGCATCCGCGTCGCCACCACCGCCTCGCCCTGATCTGCGAAGTGGACCGAATGCAATGGCTGGGGGAGCTTGCGGCGAGCCAGAACGCTTCCGTCCTGTGCATCGAGAATGAGAATCTCGCCGCTTTGACTGACTCCTTTTCCCCTCGCCAGCGAGACCGCGGCGAGGGCGCCCGTGGCGTTCAGATCGGCGGCCGTTACGAAATCAGGCTCACCCACTTCGAGCAGCGTCTGCTGTACACCCGCGTCGGCATCGACCGCATAGAGACCGTAGTATCGAGGTGTCAGCAGGCGTCGCGACCCCGGTGCTGCGTGCAGCTCGTAATAGACCTCTCCTTCGAAGGTCCGGTCGACGCCTGTCCGCCGGGGATCGAAGATTCGCCAACGCTTATCCGCGCCTTGGGCGGCGATCGCGCCCGAGGCATCGAGCGCGAAGAATCGGCTCCCGTACACGTCCGTCCGGGCGAGCTCGGTGAGTGCGGGGAGATCGAATACGCGAAGGCCGTGCCGACGAAAGCCCAAGTCCTTATAGGGGTAGGTTCCCTCTTCGTTGACCAGAAGCATGCTGCCATCGGAAGCGCCATCAAACGAAACGAGCTTGCCCTTGCGGAGCGGGCGGACCGTCCCGACCGTGCGCAGCGTCGCGACATCGACGACACGCAGGAAGGCACCCTTGCGTCCGTGGAGCAGCAAGTAGCGGCCGGAGCGATCGAGCTCCAGGTCCTGTACCTCGTCGATTGGTAGGGTGGCAGGCTGGCCGAGGACTTCCGGCTCCCAGAGCATCGCGACGCGGTAACTGCCACCCGCCTTGGTCTTGCGGGGGCGCTCGGCGATGTATGCGACGCGGTGCCCGTCCGGGCTGAGGCGAGGCGATTTCGCCTTGCCGTCCGCAACGTGATGGCCAATCTCGCCGCCCGTCGCGAGATCCCATAGCCGCAGGGACGCACCCGAAGCTGTCAGCACGCGCGGTTGGTCCCGCGCGACGACCGACCTGTCCGCCGAGCGCGTGTGCGCGATGCGCTGGACTTCCGCCCCGTCGGAGAGTCGCCAAACCCGGAGATTGTTGGAGAAATCGCGCACCGCGACGAGATCCGGATCGGAGAGCGCAGACAACTCCGATGGCTCGGCATCCATTTCAATCTCGCCCACCAAGGCTCCGTCCGCAATCCGCCAAACCCGTAGGCCGCGCCAGTCGTCCCCTTCCCCGCCCACGACGATGTGGGCGCCGTCCGCGCTGGCGGCGATGTCGTGTGCGAATCCACCGATCGGAATCGTTCGGACCCGCCCGCCCGTTGCCGCGTCGTGCAGATAGATCTGCCAATCGCCTTCCGGCGTCGCAGGCTTTGCGGCCAGGGCGATCATCGTGCCCCCCGGAACCGCCGAGGCATGCTCGAGATAGGAGACCGGCTCCACCTGCCAGATGATGTGTCCATCGGTGCTGTTCCGGAGCTGAAGCGCATCGGGCGTCACGACAAGCAGCCAGCGCTTTTCCCCACGCACGGGGATGGCCCCGAATGAGCCTGTTCCCGGCTCCACATACTCCCAGGCCGGACGACCGCTTGCGCCCTCGACGACATCAAGATGTAAGATCGACTCTGCGCCCACCGTTTTGCTGACGAGTGCGAATGCTCCCCCCTGGAGTCTCGAAACAGAGACGATCGGGGTCGGGCGCTGCAAGACGTGGAGGCGCTCTTTCGCGTCGACGTCCCACACCTCCAGCTCGGTGCTCCGACCCATGGAGCTGTCCGGATCGTCGATCTGGTGCCTGACGAGCAGGCGCAATCCATCGGAGGACAGGGTGCCGCCTCGTCCCGCCCCGGCTGGGATCGACGCAACAACCCGCCCCGTCTTGCTGGCGGCGACGTCGATGGTGCCGCTGGGCTCGTTCCAAAGAGCAAAGCGGCGTCCGTCGCCGCTGAATCGCGGCATCTGCCCGGCAGCGCGGAACCGGCTCCGCCACAGCTCGGCCCCGGTCAAGAGGTCCCAGCCGCGAATCGTGCCATCCGGTCCCTGGGTTATGGCTTGATCCTCTCCCAATGGGAACACCGCATCCGCCACGCCGCCCGGCTCCCCCAATTCGGCCTGTATGGCGCCGGTCTCGGCGGCGATCACGATCACCTGGTCCGAGACGGTGCCGACGACCAGCTGCTTCCCGTCGGCGCCGAAGGCGAGCGAGGATGCCTTGACATCCGGGACGGCGGCGACGCGCTGCGCGGTCGCAGTGTCCCAGATTTCGACCAGGCGGTGCTGATCATCGTAGGTGGCGAAGCGCGCGCCCTTCGGACCCAGCGTCTGAAGCCGGAAGTCACCGTTCCTGACGAGGTGGGCACGCTCGCGCCCCGTGTCGCGGTCGATGAACACGGCCTCGTCCCAGTGCATGGCGGCATCGGTAGCGCGGATGCTGACAGCGACCCGCCCGTTGGTGCCTCCGGGCGCGATCGCGGCCACCGCACCGCCGAACCGCCGTTGCGAGAGGACGCGTCCGGTGGTCGGGTCGAGCCGGGTCAGCCGGCCGTTTCCGGTCCCGATTAACAGAGAGCCGTCTGTCCTGTCGAAGACCAGCGCCTCGACCTCCGACGCTAGCGAGAGCTGCACCGCCGGCTCGCCGCCCTCGACGGTCCAGACGATGACGCTGCCGTCTTCGCCCGCGGTCGCGACTTTGCTGCCGTCCGGAGAAACCGCCATCTTCTGAAGCTTGGCTCCGTGATCGAGGTTGCGGAAGACTTTGCCGTCCTCCACCCGCCGCAGCGAGACCTTGCCGGTTCTTGCGGCCGTTGCTATCCAAGCGCCGTCTGGGCTGATCCCGGCCGACCAGGCGATGGCCTCGCCCTGGAACGACAGGAGCTGCCGGCCCGTCTCCAGGTCCCAGACGACCGCTTTGCCCCGACGGCGCTGGGTCAGGCCGATCGGGCGGTCGCGGGCGACGGCGGCGGCGCTGACGTTGTTCTGGGCGTACCAAGCGGCCTCGTATTGGAAGGGTTCCAACACGACCGGCTCGCCGCCATCGGCGGGGACGAGGTATGCAGCCCGAGAGAGGTCCCGCACCAGGAGCCGCGTGCCATCGGGATCGAAATCGATGGAAACGGGGTAGCCGCGGTCCCGCTCGACGGGAAAGAAGAGCCTGTCCCGCATCTCCCACCCGGGCGCCTTCCGCCGTTCGATCACGCCGTCTGCCCGGGCGACGTAGAGCGTCTGCCCGTCCGGGGAGAACGCAGGCCAGATCGATGTGCGGGCGGTCTCGTCGACCAAGGTCTCGCCGGTCGCCAAATTCACGACGGCCAGTCGCCGGCTGAACCCTCCCGTCGCGAGCCAGCGCCCATCCGGACTGAAAACCGGCGCGGCGAGCGCCTCGTAATCGCGTGCTGACTCAGTCGAGAGGTCCTCGCCGGACAGAACATGCACCCTCGACTTGGGTGACACGTCATCGTTCGACGCATTCCAGGTATCTTCACGGTAATAGGCAAGTACGCGGCCGTCCCGGCTGACCTGCAGGCCCGGCCAATCGGCGGGGCCGATGGCCTCCGGCATCCGGGTCGGCGTGACGTTCAGAGCTCGGCGCAGGACCGAGACGCCCTCGGCGGTGCCGCGCCGCTCCTGCGCGTCGATCGCGATCATCGCCGCCAGCGCCGTCTCGCCCGGGTTCTCCTCGAAGACCTGGTCCGAGATCGCGGAAAGGCGACGAGCAACCGCGAGGTCGGCCTCGCTGTTGGCGCGCTGCGCCTCCGCGTGCGCGACGGCGCGTTGCTCCTCCGCACGCTGCCACTGCAGGGCGGCAAGCGCCAGCAGCAGGAGGCTGACCGCAAGCGCCGAGCTGACCAGCCGGCGCTTCTGCCGCTGCACCGCCAGCTCGCGTTGCCGCTCGGCCTCCTGATGCGCTTCTCGTTCCGCGACGCGTGATTCCTCGGCCGCGATCGATCGCTCGATGTAGCCGCGGACCTCGTCCACTGAGACGTCGGTCTCGGCTTCCAGCAGGCGGCGGCCCTCTTCCAGCTCCAGCCCCGGTGGCAGCAGCAAGTCCTCCGCCTCTTTCTCCTGCCAGCGGCGCATGCGTTGGCGCACGCGTTCGCGGACCCGCAGCGTCTCGCGGCTCTGGTCGACCCAGTCGCGAAGCCTGGACCAGTTGCGGATCAGCGCTTCATGACTGACCTGCAGGACACGACCGCGTAGCGCGTCTTCGTCGGCGACCAGAAGGCGGACTTTGGGCCCCGAGAAGCGATGGCGCCTTGGACACCGCCCAGCCCCTCGTATGCCTCGTGGGTCAGGAGCCCGTGTCCACGCCGCCGCCAGAGCTCGGTCAGCAGATACTCCAACAGCGGCAGGTTGCCCGGTTCGGCACCGACGTCAGAGGTTATCCGCGCTACGAGTCCATCCTCGAAATCGAGACTGACGGCCTCGGCGGGGCGGCGAATGATGGTCTCCAGTTCGCTGAGGCCGTCTTCCGGTGCTGTCGGCGACAGAGGTCCAATCTGCACGACCGCATCCTGCAGACGGTCGCTCAGGTCGCGCCGATGGACGATCTGGGTGTAGAAGTCGCTGCGCAAGGTAATGAGGACGGTAAGTCCCCCACCCTGGCCCGTCGCCTCGAGCAGCAGATCGACAAAGCGCGAAGCCTCTTCGGCGCTCTCGGTCAGCGTTGCGAGCTCTTCGAACTGATCGATGACCAGCAGCAGCCGATCCGTGCCGGGCTGTCGCGCGAGATGGTCGCCGATGAGCTGCTGCACCCTGACATCGCCCGCGCGAAGGCTTGCCGCTGCCGCATTGACATGAGCACGGGTTGCGATCAGCCCACCGGCCGGCGGCGGATCCAGTGCTCGGGCGAGGGCGGCGAGAGGCTCAGTGCCGGGCGTGAGAGTCAGGATGTCCCAGACGTTGTCGGTGGCGCCGCGACGCAGCATCGGGATCAAGCCGGCCCGGACCACGGACGACTTTCCGCTACCTGATGCGCCCACCACCGCAAGAAAGTCACGGGCCGAGGTCCGCTCGAGCAGGCGTTGCGCAAGGGCCTCGCGCCCGAAGAAGAACGGCGCATCCTCCTCGCGGAACACCTCGAGTCCACGATACGGGCAAACGTCAGCGCACGTGCGACGTGAGCGCTCCAAGAGTGTCGCCGGTGCTTCGCCGCGCACGGCGGCGGCCAGTAGGTCCAATGTGGCGGAATCACCAACACCCGCACGCAGGTCGATCCAGGTATTCAGCGCCAGAAAACCGAGCGCCGGATCGGCCCCCGGCAAGAGTACCGGGATAACACCGAAGCTGCTGTCGCGCGCTTGGCGGTTCAGCGCAAGCAGCTGCTCGCGCTGCTGCCAGGTCCCCATTCCCGAAGCGCCGAGCACGACCGCGACGCTGCGGCAGCTTGCGATGTATTGCTCCAACGCCTCGGGCCAGGACCGCCCAGGGACCAGCTCCCAGCGATCGAGGAACACCCTGAGCCCCCGCTCTGTAAGTGCGGCGGCAATAGGCTCGACGGATGCATGATCTGCCGAGCTATAGCTGAGGAAGACGTCGTATGCCGAGGAGGCGAAAGTCCCCACCATGCCGATCCCCCCTTGTATCCCTGAAGAGGTTCCAGAATAACGGGTTGTACGATTTCGGCTCACCCCGCGATCGATGAGCGACGAAAGGCAATCGGTCAGGGTACGGGCCGCC
>JARRNE010000240.1:0-7701 GCA_037385305.1 Chromatiaceae bacterium
CAGCCGCGAGCCGGCCGCCTGCTCCCGGTAACGTCGGACCAGCTTGGTCACGATGACGGCCACCAGGATGGCGAGGGCCGTCAGACCGATGAGGACCGTGAACAGGAGGGGCACGAAGGCGCGGCTGAGGTCCTGGGAGTTCTGGACCGCTTCGCTCATCAGGTTGAGGGCGACAAACAGAACCACCAGCAGCGCCCCGACGGGGATCGCCCCGGGATGGCGGAGGCGCTTCAACGCTTCAGGGGCCATTTGGTCCAGCCTGTCGAGAGCTTCCAGGAGGGAAGGAGATATGCCATCGGGCGCAGGGGTAGCGGGAGCTCCTCCACGTCCAGCGCGGCCCGGAGCACGATGAGATACTTCTGGCCTGCGTCGAGGCGGGCCTTGGGCACGAGCTGGAGTCCCTCAATAGTGCCCAGGGCAGCGATGGCCGCATCCCGGGTAACATAGCTGCGGCCCTCGGCCCCCGGGAGGCGGGTCACCCTATAGCGCTCCGAGAGGGGCTTGTAACGGATGACGTAGCGGAGGTGCTCGTCCAGGAGGCTCTCCTCCCACATCCAGGCGTCGGAGCGCCGCAGCTGGACCTGGACATCAAGGGTCAGTGGCACCCCATTGTCCAGGGCCTTCAGCGCAGCCCTGCTGAATGCGTAGTCGATGTGGGCGTCCATCACCAGCATGTCGTTCTGGAGCCGGGTCTCGACCTTGTCGACCGCGAAATCCGCCACGGCGGCGGCGGTCTTGAGCAGGACGAGAGCCAAGATCATGGCGACGATCGGGGCGATGGGCGGTCGTTGGCTCATGCCGCCCTCTCCAGCTTGGCGTAATAGAACCCGTCCATCCCCCCCTTCTGGGGCAGCGTTTGGCGCCCGACCCGTCGGGCGGATCCCCACGGCAGATCGAGGAGGCAGGCACGCGCGTCGCGTTGCCGCGCCAGAAAGGCCTGGATCTGCAGCTCGTTCTCCTCCGGCAACAGGGAGCAGGTTCCGTACAGAAGGTACCCTCCTGGAGCCAGCAGAGGCCACACCGAGTCGAGCATGCGGGCCTGGAGCTCCACCATCCCGCGCACATCTGCTTCCCGGCGCAGGAGCTTGATGTCGGGGTGGCGCCGGATCACGCCGGTGGCCGTGCAGGGCACATCGAGCAGGATGCGATGGTATCGCGGGCTCGCCCATTCGCCCGAGGGAGAGGCGGCGTCGCCCTGCACCGTCCGGGCGATAAGGCCCAGCCGGTGAAGGTTCTCGCGCACCCGCTCCAGCCGGGCGGGATCCTTGTCCACGGCGGTGAGGTCCAACCGGTTGCGTGCGCGCTCAAGGATATGCGCCGTCTTGCCCCCGGGTGCGGCGCATGCGTCCAGCACGCGCTCCCCCGAATGGGCGTCGAGAATGTCCGCCGCCAGCTGCGCACCGGCGTCCTGCACCGAGACTTCGCCTTCGGCGAAGCCTGGCACCTTGGTCGTGGGCAGAGGCCGCTCGAGCGTGATGCCCGCCTCCGTATGAGGGGCGGGGTGGCCGCTTTGACCGGAGAGGGCCAACCGCCCCAGGTATTCACTGGTCGAGCTGCGCATCAGGTTCACCCGCACGGTCATGGGCGGCTTCGCGTTACTCGCAGCGACGATCGCCTGCCAGTCCTGCGGCCACTCCTTTTGGAGCCGATCGAGCAGCCAGCTCGGGAGGAGCCAGAGGCCCTCTGCCGATTTCTGGGCCTTGGCCAGAAGGCGCTCGCGTTCGCGAAGGAAACGCCGGAGCAGGGCGTTGACCAGCGGGGCCGCCCAGGGCTTGTGCAAGCGGCGGGTGGCCTCGACCGAGGCGGCCACGGCCGCATGGGGCGGAACCCGCGTGACGCTCAGCTGGTAGAGACCCACCAGGATCAGGGCCTCGATGTCCCGGTCATCGGCCTTGAGCGGTCGACGCAGAAGCTGCTTGGCGACTGCGTCCAGGCGGGGCAGGAAACGCAAGGTCCCGTAGGTAAGCTCCTGGGCGAGAGAACGGTCGCGGTTCGCCAGCCCCAGCGGGTCCCCCTGGATTTCCGTGAGGGAATGGCCCAGGGTGCGGACCGCGTGGACGGCCCGGGCGGCCGCCGCCCTGACCCCGGCGCCTGCGTCAGCGGCTCTGACGACAGGGGACTCAGCCAAGCAGCTCCCCGCCGAGCTTGCGCGCGTTGAGGAGCTCCGCGGCGCTCATCGGGCGCTTGCCCGGCGGCTGCAGACGGGTAATCCGCAAGACGCCCCCGCCGGTGGCCACGTCGATCCCCGCCTTTCCGGTGGCGATGACTGTGCCGGGGGCCGCGGTGCTTGGCTCGCCGGGGCAAGGCTCGCTTTCCCACAGGCGAAGCGGGACCCCCTGCAGCCGGGTCTGAGCGACCGGCCATGGATTGAGCGCACGAACCATGCGGTCCAGCTCGACGGCCGTCCGGGACCAGTCCAGCTCCGCCTCTTCCTTCGTGAGCTTCCTGGCATAGGTCGCCCGCACATCATCCTGGGGCTTAGCTGTGAGGCTGCCGTCGAGGATCCCGGGCATGGCCTCCAACAGGGCGCTGGCTCCGAGGATGGCGAGCTTGTCGTGGAGGCTTCTGCCGGTCTCACGGGCCTCGAGTGGGACGCGCTTGACGAGATACATGGGTCCTGTGTCGAGCCCGGCCTCCATCCGCATGATCGTGACGCCGCTCGCCTCGTCACCCGCCAGGATGGCGTGTTGTATCGGGGCTGCACCGCGCCAACGGGGGAGCAGGGACGCATGCACGTTCACGCACCCCAGCCGCGGGGCATCGAGCGCCCCTTGGGGAAGGATGAGGCCATAGGCAGCCACGAGCATGAGGTCCGCATGCAGGCCGCGGAGCTCCTCCAGCGGCTCGGGCTTGCGGAGGGTCTGGGGCTGATAGACCGGGAGGCCGTAGGCGAGGGCGGTTCCCTTGACGGGGCTTGCCGTCAGTCTGCGGCCCCGTCCGGCAGGCCGATCCGGCTGCGTATACACGGCAATCGGCGGCATTCCGCTGCCGATCAGGGCCTCCAGGGGCGGAATGGCGAACTCGGGCGTGCCGGCGAAGACGATCCTCAGGGGCGGAGGGGAGGGCATGGGCTCTCCGGAGGTGAGGGCCGCCGTCGAGCCGAACGGTCAAGCAAGGCGGTACGAGATTCGACAGAAATCGCCTTAGATGGCACGGCGTCGAGCGTCGGCAGGCGCCGCAGCCGGCTGACGGCGGTCCTTTTCCAGCTTCTTGCGAATGCGCTGCCGTTTGAGGGAGGAGATATGGTCGACGAAGAGCTTGCCCTCCAAGTGGTCGATCTCATGCTGAATGCAGACGGCGAGCAATCCGTCTGCTTCCTTCTCAAAAGGCTGGCCCTCCAGGTCGAGGGCGCGGACCCGAACCCGTTGCGCGCGGGTGACAGGTTCGTAGAAACCCGGCACCGACAGGCATCCCTCTTCCATTTCCTCCTCACCGTCGCGCTCGCAAATCTCGGGGTTGATCAAGCACAGGGAAGAGTTGTGCTCCTCGGAAATGTCGATCACGATGATGCGGTACGGAATGTCGACTTGGATCGCCGCCAGTCCGATCCCCGGCGCCCCATACATGGTTTCCAGCATGTCGTCCACGATGCGGCGGATACCGTCGTTCACCTCGGGCACCGGCTTTGCCGTTTGGCGCAAGCGCGGGTCCGGAAAGGTCAAGATGTCGAGCTTGCTCATCGCGGTGTAATGTGATCGTGGTCTAGAAGCTACGGTGGCGATTCGGCTACCATCCGGGCCATGTTACACCCCTAGTTGGGGCCAGGTGAATCCTATTTCGACTGCTCCGGAGCGCCCATGATTCCCGCAATTGCCTCTCGTCGCGCCGCCTTCTTCCCTGCGATGGTGGCGGCCTTACTTCTGGCGTTGCCCGCGGCTGCAACAGTCCAATTGAATCCGTCGCACCCGGATACCTATGAGGTGCAAGGCGGCGACACCCTCTGGGGGATTGCGGGGCGATTCCTGGAGGAGCCGTGGCAGTGGCCCGAGATCTGGGAATCGAATCCTGGGATTCGAGATCCCGACCTCATCTACCCGGGCGACGTCTTGCAGCTTTCGTATCGCAACGGGGAGCCGCGGATCAGCCTGAGGCGGGGCATAAGGACCGTCAAGCTTTCCCCCCGGATCCGCGTGACGCCCCTCAAAGAGCCGGTACCGACCATTCCCGTCAGCGTGATTCGTCCCTTCCTCGCCCGCGCCTATGTGCTCACCAAGGCGGAAATCGACGCTGCGCCCTACGTCGTTGATTTCGCGGACGAGCACATTCTCGGCGGCCTGCACAATGTTGCCTACGTCCGCAGCATCTCGGCGCCGGCGGGGTCGCGCTTTGACATCGTCCGTCCCGGGGAGGCGCTTCAGGATCCGAGCACCAATGAGCCCCTGGGTTACAAGGGACAGTTCGTGGCCGACGCGACCCTCGAGCGACCCGGCGACCCGGCGAGCGTCAAGCTGGACAGCGTCGGAATGGAGGCGCAAATCGGCGACCGTGTCATCGCCGCGGGCGACGAGCAGGAGATGCAGACCTTCTTTCCGCGGCCTGCCCCGAGAGGGCTCCGGGGTCGCATCATCGCCGTGCTGGACGGGGTGTCGGAAATCGGACAATACAACGTGGTCGTGCTCAACCTCGGAAGCAGTGATGGCGTCAAGCCCGGTCAGGTGTTCGCGGTCTACAATGGGGGCGAGATGGCCCGGGATACGGTTGCCTCCGGCGAGGCAAACTGGAATTCGAGGAATCAGAGATTCTGGTCCCAGGAGACGTGGTACGGCGCCTACCGGGCGGATGGCTGGTTCGGTGACAACGAGCCGGGGCCGGGCTTTCCCCCGCACGTAAAGCTCGGGTGTTTCGCCCCTTCTCCCGGGTGAGCTTCGCGCTGGTCATGAAGGCGGTGCGCGCCATCCATGTCCTGGACACCGTGCGTCCGCCGGAGACCTGACTACCAGCATTCCGTATGCCTTGAGCGCTGACGAGCGTCTGCGGGCCTGGATCCTGCTCGCCCAGAAGCCCGGCGTGGGTCCTCGCACGCTGGGGGACCTGCTCGAACGTTTCGGCGACCCGTCCCGCATCCTCGCGGCGGACGCTGGGGCTTTGGCGGCCGCCGGGGTCCGATCATCCGTGATCCGGGGGCTGATGGGGCGGGACGAGACGGCGGTTGAGACGACGCTGCGCTGGGCCGAACAGGACGGTGCCTATATCCTGACGTGGGATGACCCCCGGTACCCCCATCTGTTGCGTGAGCTTCCCGATGCCCCTTGCGTCCTCTACGTGCGGGGAAATCCCGCGGTCCTTTCCGATCCCCAGATAGCCATCGTCGGCACGCGCAATCCCACGCCGGGGGGTCGGGAGACGACCCTGGCGTTCGCGCGACAGCTGACCGCCAGCGGACTCACGGTCACCAGCGGCCTGGCCCTGGGCGTTGACGGCGCTGCTCACGAAGGAGCACTCCAAGCCGGGCACACGGTGGCCGTCCTAGGCACTGGGGCGGATCGCGTGTATCCGGCAATGCATCGGGACCTGGCTCGCCGCATCGCCGCACAGGGGGCACTGGTGACCGAGCTTCCTCCCGGCAGCCCTCCCCGGGGCAGCAACTTTCCCCGACGCAACCGCATCATCAGTGGCCTCAGTCTGGGGACCCTGGTCACCGAGGCCACGCTTGGCAGCGGATCCCTGATCACGGCGCGGTATGCGACGGAGCAGGGTCGGGAGGTCTTCGCCGTTCCGGGCTCCATTCACAATCCGATGGCACGGGGCTGCCATGCCCTCATCCGCAACGGCGCAAAGCTCGTAGAGACGGCCCAGGATATTGTCGAGGAGCTTGCACCCCAGCTGCGGTCGCTCTTAACCGACCCCGGGTCAGCGCCTGCGGGGGCTGGCGAGGGAGCGATCGCCGGCCGACGGCTGGACGCGGATTACCAGCAGCTGCTCGACGCGATGGGACACGATCCGGTATCCACGGATGAGCTGATTCGCCGCGTTGGCCTGTCCGCGCACGCCGTGGCATCCATGCTGCTGTTGCTGGAGCTCGAGGGATATGTATCATCTCACCCGGGAGGGCGTTACTGTCGGACAGAGGGGCCGGCAGATGCATCCTGAAGGGGTAGGCGGCGGCGAACACGGGTGACGCGCGGGCGGAGCGAGCTGTTTGCGAGTCCCGGGGGCCGTCTCCAGTGACATTGCGGTATCTCCCGACTCCCGGGGCAAGGGGTCTAATAGGAGTCTGTGAACCGCACTCGAGGTTGCAGATGTACGAGAATATGGTTGACGTCCTCATCTACCTCTACGAGAACTACATGGACGGAGAGGGAAAGGCTCCAGCGGATCAGGGCGAGCTCGAAGAGGAGCTGTCCCAGGCGGGGTTTACCAGCGGTGAGATCCAAAAGGCGCTGCGCTGGCTGGATGAGCTGGCCGCCGGGGCGGATACGCCCCAGTATCATGCCTATAGTGCCCACTCCATGCGTATCTATGGCGAGACGGAGTGCGCCAAGCTGGACGTCGACACCCGTGGGCTCCTCTTGTTCCTCGAGCAGAGCGGGATACTGGATTCGGCTGCGCGCGAGCTCGTCATCGACCGCGTGCTTGCCATAGACCATGCCTCCGTCTCGGTGGACGAGCTGAAGTGGGTCGTGTTGCTCGTTCTGATGAATCGACCGGGTCACGAGGATGCCTTCAGCCAGATGGAGGACCTCGTCTACAACGACGTGCCGGCCGTGATCCATTGACGCCCGGCAGGTGCTTCCCGAGCGTCGCTGTTCCGTCTCCTATCCCGGACCCGGTCTCCGACGTGGACGCCGCTCCGCTTGACGCGGAGTCGCTGGATCGTATCTGCTAGGCCCCCTTTCCGCTGGCGAGGGCGGGGTCCAATGGGGCGGCTGTCGCGGGGCGAGGGGAGAGCCTCCGCGGCCCGATGGGGCGCTCGACCGCGCGGCGCCAATGAGCAGGTCGAGGGTTGCGCTCGCCGGAACCCAGGCGGGTGGCCGGGCCGCATCACTGCCTCGTCGTTCGATTGCCATCGCGTATCAGCAGACGTATGAACCTGGTTGTTGTTGAATCGCCTGCCAAGGCGAAGACCATCAAGAAGTACCTCGGCTCCGACTTTGACGTCGTGGCCTCTTACGGACACGTGCGTGATCTTGTCCCCAAGGAGGGGGCGGTCGATCCAGAGCAGGGCTTTGCGATGAATTACCAGGTGATCGACCGCAACGAGCGGCACGTCCAGGTAATCGCCAAGAAGCTCAGGGCTGCCGATGCCCTGTATCTGGCCACCGACCCGGACCGGGAGGGGGAGGCTATCTCCTGGCATCTCTACGAGTTGCTGCGCCACCGTGGCCAGTTGGCGAGCAAGCCTGTCCATCGGGTTGTCTTCAACGAGATCACCAAGCGCGCCGTGCAGGATGCGGTTGCTCATCCGCGCGGGCTGTCGGTCGATCTGGTGAATGCGCAGCAGGCGCGGCGCGCCCTCGACTATCTGGTGGGCTTCAATCTCTCGCCCCTGCTGTGGAAGAAGGTCAGGCGCGGGCTGTCGGCCGGCCGGGTCCAAAGTCCCGCCCTGCGCCTGATCGTGGAGCGGGAGCTGGAGATCGAGGCCTTTCACACCCGCGAGTACTGGACAGTCACCGCCGACGCCTCGAAAGAGGAGAAGCCGTTCGAGGCGCGCCTTACCGCATTTGGGGGCGAGAAGCTCGGTCAGTTCAGCATCGGGGACGA
>JARRNE010000241.1:0-4827 GCA_037385305.1 Chromatiaceae bacterium
GAGACACGCCGTAAATACGTTCCATGCAGGCTCCACGGCGCCCTCCGTGGCGCCGAGGGTCCCGCCGTCCCGTACCCGACCCCCGTCTTGGTTTTCAGCTGAGCCACGACGCTAATCGCCTTGCGCGATTCCCATCTGCCTTGGACCGTGGGAGAGGAAGACGGCCATGTTGAGAAAAGCGATTCTAGTCGCGGCGATCGCGCTGCTCCCGGCCACCGGCTCGCCCGCGTGGGCGGACGAGGTAACCGATCAGTTGGACGGCGCCCGCAAGGCCTATCAGTCGGGGGAGCTGCGCACCGCGATTCAGGCACTGCAGTTCGCGGTGGCGAAGATCCAGGAGAAGATCAACGCATCCCTGAGTCAGCTGCTGCCGAAGCCCCTTCCGGGCTGGACCGCGGACGAGCCGGAGACCCAAAGCGGCGGCATCGCCGCGATGATCGCCGGTACCACCCTGAGCCGCCGCTACCACCGCAACGATGGTGCGGAGGTCGACGTCAGCATCACCGCAGACTCTCCGCTATTGCCCATGATGACGATGATGCTCTCCAGCCCCATGCTGCTGCAGTCGGATCCCAATACCAAGCTGTACACATACGACGGCCAACGGGGATTGATCGAGCACGACAAGGACAGCGACCGGTGGGAGATCAAGCTGATGGTGGGCAACAAGATCCTCGTCCAGGTCGCGGCATCGGCCGTAAAGAGCGCGGACCCGGCAAAGGCATACCTGAAGGCGATCGATCTCGAGGCGCTGCAGAAGGCGTTCTCGGGCTGAGTCCAGCGAGGGGCATGTCCGGAATTAGGCGAAGCCGACAGATCACACCTCCAGCTTTCCGAGGTAGGCGCCGAACGCCTCGCCCAGCTCAGGATGGGCGAGGCCGTACTCCACGGTGGCCTCCAGGTAGCCCAGCTTGCTGCCGCAGTCGTAGCGTTTCCCCTCGAAGGGATAGGCGACAACCGGCTCGTCTTTCAGTAGGGCGGCGATGGCATCCGTGAGCTGGATCTCCCCGCCCGCGCCCGCCCGGGTCTCTTCGAGCTTGTCGAAGATGCGGGGCGTCAGCAGATACCGGCCCACCACGGCCAGGTTGGACGGGGCGTCCGCCGGGGCCGGCTTCTCGACGATGGAGGTCACCAGCAGCTCGCCGTTGGGACCGGGCTTGGTGGCAACGATCCCGTACTTGTCCGTCTCGGAGGGGGGGACCTCCTCCACGCTCAGGACGCTGCACTCGTGCTTCTCGTATTGGTGGGTCATCTGGTCCACGACGCCCTGCCTGTCGCAGCGGATGAGGTCGTCGGCGAGGATCACCACGAAGGGCTCATTCCCTACGACGGGCTTCGCGCAGAGCACCGCGTGCCCGAGCCCCAGGGCCTCCGCCTGCCGGAGATAGATGCAGCTGACCCGCGGCGGAAGAATGTGCCGGACGATATCCAGCAGCTTGTCCTTCCTCGCGCTTTCGAGCTCCATCTCCAGCTCGTAGGCCTTGTCGAAGTGGTCCTCGATGGAGCGCTTGTTGCGGCCGGTGATGAAGACCAGCTGGCCCAGCCCCGCATCCTCCGCCTCCTCGGCCGCATACTGGATCAGCGGCTTGTCGACGATGGGAAGCATCTCTTTGGGGCTGGCCTTGGTGGCGGGCAGAAACCGGGTCCCCAGCCCAGCGACCGGAAACACTGCCTTGCGAACCTCCTTCATATCGAACCCTCCCGTCACTTCTCGTTTCGGCCGGGAAAGCACTGAGCGCCGTTCACTCCGCCGCTACCGCGGCGGTTGCATTCCAATGCGCCGATTGTCTTCCCCGCACGCCGCCAGACTTCCGATCGATTATTCGCTCCCGAGCTCGTGCTCGATAGAGGCCAGCGCCTGCAGCGGGTCCGGGGCGGCCGTGATCGGGCGGCCGACGACCAGATAGTCTGCACCTGCCTGCACCGCCTCCGAGGGCGTCATCACCCGCTTCTGATCCCCGACGGCGGCGCTGGCCGGCCGCACCCCCGGGGTAACCAGGACAAAGTCTCCGCCAACCTCCCGGCGCACCATTGCGGCCTCCTGGGGCGAGCAGACGACCCCGTCCAAGCCTGCGTCCCGCGTCAGCCGCGCGAGCCTCAGCACCCGTTGGGCGGGCTCCCCGGGGCAGCCGATCTCGGCAAGGTCCGAGGCGTCCAGGCTTGTCAGAACGGTGACGGCGATCAAGAGGGGCGGATTCGCGCACTGCGCCAGGCGTTCCCGCGCCGCGTCCATCATGCGCCGCCCGCCGGAGGCATGCAGGTTGAGCATCCAGACCCCGAGGTCCGCCGCCGCCGCGCAGGCCGCGGCGGCCGTGCTCGGGATATCGTGGAACTTGAGGTCGAGGAAGACCTGAAAGCCCAGCGCCGCGAGCCGTTCGACGAAGCCAGGGCCCAGCCGCGTAAACAACTCCTTGCCCACCTTGAGGCGGCAGCGGCCGGGATCGAGCCGGTCTGCCAGCGCAAGGGCCGGTGCCTCGGCAGGGAAGTCAAGGGCCACGATGACTCTCGGCTCTTGGTGCATGTTGCTCGGCCCTCGCGTTCGCTCGCTCAAGCGGTTCGACGGACCGGCTCCGTCTGCAGGGCCTCGGGGATGGCCTCCGCCTGCACGGGCTTGATGCTTCCCCAGTGCTTGCAGCTCGGACACTGCCAGTGGAGGTGTCGCGCCGCGAACCCGCAATACTCGCACTGATAGTGGGGCTGGCGCGCGTGGAGCTGCCTGATCACCGCAAGCGCCGCCCGCTGGGTCGCGCAGGTCTGATCCTCTCCCTTCAGGCGTCGGCACTGGAGCTCCAGCAACCGCTCCAGGCCGGCCAGATCCGCGTGCCGGGCGAGGTGATCGGTCAGAAAGCCGACGGCCGCCTCCTCCCCCTGCTCCTGCTCGATGATGTCGGAAAGGGCCCGCATCACCGGAACGTTCGGATGCTCCCGATAGAAGCGCTGCAGATCACCCAAGAGATCGGTCCGCCCGGCGTGCCGGTAGGCCTCCCGCAGCTCGGACAGGATCTCCGACAGATATTCCGGCCGCTGCTCGCCTACCTGGCGATAGAGGACAGCGGCGCCCTTCGCGTCGCCGCCGGCCATCTCCATCTGCGCCCGGAGCATGGTCGCCCGCACGCAGCTCGCATCTGCCCCCTGAGCGCCGCGCAGACGCTCGCGGGCGGCCTCCGCGTCTCCCGCCTTCAAGGCCTCCTCGGCCAGCTCGCAATGGTATTGGGCAATCTCGGTGCTCATCGACTCATCGGTGACGGACTGCAGCTGCTGGGCGACCTCCAGGCAACGCCGCCAGTCCTTCTCCTGCTGATAGATCTCGCGCAGACGCACGAGGGCGCGCCTGCGGTGCAGCTTCTGCTCGACCAGCTCCCCAAAGAGACTCTCCGCCCGGTCGAAGAGGCCGGCCCGCATATAGTCCTGGCCAAGCTCGAAGACCGCGTAGGCGCGCTGCTCCTTGCTCAGACTCGGGCGTGCCACCAGATTCTGATGGATGCGAATCGCCCGGTCCACCTCGCCGCGGCGTCGAAACAGGCTGCCCAGGGCAAGGTGCGTCTCGACCGTCTCGGGATCCACCTCAGCGAGCTTCAGGAAGACGTCGATCGCCTTATCGGGCTGCTCATCCAACAGATAATTCAGCCCACGGAAAAAGGCCGGGTCCCGACCCCCACCCGCAGGGCGCGGACGTCCGCCACGCCTCGCGACCAGCCATCCGGATGCGGCAGCGACCGGCAGGAGAAGGAACAAAAGGTCGATCACCACGTCCGACCCTCCGTCTTCCGGCAAGACGGCGCGGGCAAAGACGAATGACCGGCACCGCCCGGGACGGAGCCCTGCAAGACCGACTCATCGGCCGCGGATGGGCCCACCCGCGTCGTCAACGGTTGCGCGCGTGAAGGCAAGACAAAGCTGCTCGGCAAGGGCACAACTCTCGTTATGATACAGGCATCCGTGATAGGCCGCACGGCGCGGCCGGGGCGGGACAATGCCCCCGGAGACATCTGCCAACCCTTTTCGAAACGTGGAGGATAGAGCCAAATGCAAGGCATTCGGGACAAGGTCGCGATCATCACCGGGGCGGCGGGCAATCTCGGGCAGGCAGTCGCCGCGGCCTTCGCGGCTCGAGGCGCGCGGTTGGCCCTCGTAGACCTCGACGCCGGGGCGTTGGAGGCGACGCGAAAGGAGCTGCCCGCGCAGAGCGAAGCTGCGGTCTTCCCCGCCGATCTGATCAAGCCGAGCTCGGTCGCGGAGATGGTAGAGCGTGTCAGCGCCCACTTCGGACGTATCGACATCCTCGCCAACATCGCCGGCGGCTTCACCATGGGACCGCCGGTGCACGAGACCGAAGACCGCGACTGGGACTTCATGCTGGACCTGAACGCGCGCACCGCCTTTAACACCTGCCGGGCGGTCGTGCCGCACCTGCTGAGCGGCGCCGGGGGCAGGATCATCAACGTCTCCGCCCGCGCCGCGACGCAGGGCAAGGCCCGCATGGCCCCCTACTGCGTCTCCAAGGCCGCCGTCATCACCCTCACCGAGAGTCTCGCCGCCGAGCACAAGCACGACGGCATCAACGTCAACTGCATCCTCCCGGGAACCGTCGACACCCCGCAGAACCGCGCCGCCATGCCGGGACAGGACTTCGACAAGTGGGTGCCGCCGGCCGCCCTGGCGGACGTGATCCTGTTCCTCGCGTCCGATGCCGCCCGCTGCGTGACGGGTGCCGCCGTGCCCGTCTACGGCCAAAGCTGAGCGGACGTCGCCCGCGGTATGGCTTACAGACCCGTGCGCAGAAGGCTCGCGACCGCGGTGCTCGCCCTCGCCCTTCCCTGCCTCACC
>JARRNE010000242.1:0-4816 GCA_037385305.1 Chromatiaceae bacterium
CCCAGTCCAAGGCATTGTCGTGGCTCCACTCGTTGCGTTCGGCAAACTCTCCCCCCATGAAAAGGAGCTTCTTGCCCGGGTGTGCGTACATGAAGGCCAATAGCAGCCGCAGATTGGCGAATTTCTCCCATTCGCCGCCGGGCATCTTATGGAGCAGCGATCCCTTGAGGTGGACCACTTCGTCATGGGACAAAGACAGAATGAAGTTCTCGTGAAATGCATAGTGGACGCTGAATGTAAGCTTGTTATGGTGGTGCTTACGCTCGTCGGGATGGATGCCTATATACGCCAGCACGTCATGCATCCAGCCCATGTTCCACTTGAATCCGAAACCCAGGCCGCCTCGATCGAAGGGTCTGGACACGGAGGGCCAGGCAGTCGACTCCTCGGCGACCATCATCACACCCGGACACCGCTGGTGAACAATCGAGTTGGTGTGTTTTAGAAACTCGATCGCCTCGATATTCTCATTGCCGCCGTGTATGTTGGGTATCCAGCTCCCGGACAAACCGCGCGAATAGTCCAGATACAGCATGGAGGCGACGGCGTCGACCCGAAGCCCGTCCAAATGATAGGTCTCCAGCCAAAACAGGGCGTTGGCGATCAGGAAGTTCTCCACTTCGTGTCGACCGTAATTGAAGATCAAGGTGCCCCAGTCGGGGTGCTCACCTTTTCTCGGGTCGGCGTGCTCATAGACACAGGTGCCGTCGAACCAGGCCAGGGAATGGGCGTCCTTTGGGAAGTGTCCAGGCACCCAGTCCAGAATCACCCCGATGTTGGCTCGGTGACACCGATCCACGAGCTCCATGAACTCGTGGGGTTTTCCGTAACGAGCGGTCGGCGCGTAAAAGTTCGATACCTGATATCCCCAAGAAGGCCCGTAGGGGTGCTCGGCGATGGGAAGAAGCTCGATGTGGGTGAAGCCCATCTGTTTCACGTACGGGACCAGCTGATCGGCCATCTCCTTATAGCTGAGTGGATTGTTCTCTGCCGCCCTGGTCCACGAGCCCAGATGGACCTCATAGATGGCGACGGGTTGCTCCCAGACATTGCGTTGCCGCCTCCTCGTCGTCCACTCGTCATCATTCCATCGGTGGGCGCCTTCGAGCTCGTAAACGATGCTCGCAGTATCTGGCGGAGCTTCGGTGAGAAAGGCGTAGGGATCGGATTTCAGGAAGGTATCGCCGTTGGGTGCACGTATCTCGTACTTGTAAAGAGCACCCTCGCCGACCTCGGGGACAAAGATTTCCCAAACCCCTGAAGACCCGTGAAGCTTCATCTGATGGCGCCGTCCATCCCACCGGTTGAAGGGACCGACCACGCCGACGCCCTCCGCGTTTGGGGCCCAGACAGCAAATCCGACGCCAGAGACGCTATGGGCTACCCGTGGGTGAGCGCCCAGCTTCTGGAAGATCCCGTAGTGGTTTCCCTGGGCGAAAAGATGCTGGTCGAAGTCGCTGAAGCTGAATGAGGTGACGGCGTAAGGGTCGAGAAGGTCGTGGCTGGATCCCCCTTGCTCGACCACGCGAAACCGGTACGCCGTCCCGGCGCGCAGCCCCGGTATGATGGCCTCGAACAGTCCGTCCTCGTGAATCCTGGTCAGCTCATAGAGGATCTCGGGCCTTCCATCGACGAGAGCATAGAGCTGTTGCGCTTCCGGAATCAGCGCGCGGAGCACGAGCGCAGCCAGAGTGTCCATGTAGTGCGCGCCGAGCACGGCATAGGGGTCATCGTGGCGCGCCCTGAGAAGTCTCTGCGCATCCTCGGCATCAATCGTGCTCTCGCTGAAGGGTTCCCGTACGAGCAACTTCGTGTTGGCGAGCATCTCATCTTCACTGTGCACGATCTCCGCACAAAGGGCGCCGGCACGGGCATCCGTGCGAACGGCGTCGAGGTGGTAGTGCTCCAGCCAAAAACGCGCATTGGAGAGGATAAAGCTCCTCACCTCGCCCTTACCGGTATCAAGGACCCAGGCTCCTTCCTGCTCGTCGCCTTCGTAAAGCCGAGTGCCATCGAACCAGGCGAGCTCATCCGGTGCTCTCGAAAAACAAGTGGGGACGCTGCGGACGATTACCCCGATCCCCTGCCGATGGCAGCTGTCCACGAAGGACATGAGATCCGTAGGCGTGCCATAGCGCATGTCCGGGCAAAAAGTACTTGTAGCGCCATGGGCCGAGCTTGAGAGCTCCACATGGGTATAGCCGCCCTCGCGGATCGAGACGATAAGGTCGTCCGTCAACAGCCCCTTGTAGCTCGGATGCGCGCCAGAGTCCCGAGACTGGTCGGTGGGCGCATCGAGATCCAAGACGAAGACTGCGATGGGGCGCTTCCCATACTCCCTTGCATTTCGGTTGTTGATCCATCCGTCATCGCTCCAGGGAAACTCCCGCTCCATGTCCCACACGATTCCGGCGGTGTTTGGGGGGCTTTCGGTGCAGACGGCAAAAGGATCGCTTTTGAGAAAAACGGCGCCGTCTCGGGTTCTTATCTCGTACTTGTAGAGCTCCGCCTCTACGACATCCGGGACGAAAAGCTCCCAGATCCCCGTCTCCCCAACACGCGGCATCTGATGACAGCGCCCGTCCCAACGGTTGAATGTGCCGACGACGCTGACCCGCCGGGCATTAGGGGCCCAGACTGCGAAATTAACTCCCGATGTTCCGTCCCTTGCGGTCGTATGAGCGCCGAGCCTTTCAAAGAGTCGACTATGGGTGCCCTCGCGGAACGCCTGCTGGTCATCGCCAGTGAAGGTTGTCGTCGTTGTCGCGTAAGCGTCATGGAGCCGAAAGGATATGCCTTCTTCATCAGTGGTCAGTAGGTCGTACTGCAAGGCAGGATCCGCCTCCAAGATGGTGGCCTCAAAGAGTCCGGCCTCGTGTATCCGCTGCATGGGGTACTTTCGGTCAGAAGCCCCTTTTTCGCACACCTCGGCATGGGCCATGTGAGGCAGAAACGCCCGGATGACCAAGACCTTGTCCTTCTCCACGAAGTGAGGCCCGAGAACGGCTTGCGGGGCATCGTGGCTAGATTCTACGATTTTGCGAATCTCCTCCGGCGAGATTTGCTGGTATGCGGTTCGCTCCACGGCTAGCAACCTTAAGTTAAGAATCTACATAAATGCTCAGAGTGGACCCAGACGAGCTCGTTGGGCTCGGAGAAGTCAGCCCGAGCATACCGCAAGGGCCTGCTCCGCCTCATCCCTCAGCTCAGGCTCCGGGCGCTTCACGGCAGGGTGGACTCGCCGGCGTAGAGGTCCTGAAGATGAAGAGTCTCCCGCTTGCGCGCCAGATAGGCCTCGCCGCCGTCCACCATCACCTCCGCCGCACGGGGGCGACTGTTGCAGTTGGCACCTATGGTAAACCCGTAAGCCCCGCTGGAGCGCACTGCCAGGAGGCATCCGGCTCCCCGGCCCGTTACCTCTGGGCGATGCTGCTTGCACGCCTGTTCGAGTCCTTGCCGCTCACCTGTGCGAGCTGCGGTGCCCACATGCGCATCGTCGCCTTTATCACCGAGGCCGCCCCAGTAGCGCGCATTCTCACCCATATCGGCGAGCCCGCGGCGCGCGAAGGATTCAAGCTGGGGCTCCATCGCAAGGAAAGCACGCCCTGACCACTCTGCAAGGCTGCCGCGCCCCGCCCAAACAACGCGACCATCGGGCTCAGGGAGGCTTCGCCGGGACAAGCGTCAGCGTGTGGGCCACCTGGTAGCCCAGCCTGCGCATGGGCAGGTAGCCCCCTTTCTGCCACAACGGAAGCTCATCCGCATACTGAGCCGAGAGCCAGTTTCCGGACTGGCCACCCGCCAGCACAAACACCGACTTCTCCGGCTCGGCGAGGTCGATGACTTGGCGGTAGCTGGGGCCGTGGAACATGCTCCAGTCACGGGGGGAGTACCAACCGACGTCCACCGTGTAGCGCCCGCCGCCAAACGGGACAGAGCGGTCAGTCAGATGCCCAAGCAAGGTGTGCGTCAGTAGCGCGTGCGCCAGGTGAGCACGATGCAGGACCCCCCAGGCCGGTGGGCTGCCACCTACCCTGTCCACGGCCTGATCGAGGGCGCGCGATGCAAACTCCAGGCAACTCATCCCCCGCGCCGTGCAGGCGGGATCTCCCTCCCTGAGGGCGTGGAGCAGGTAGCGCGGATAATTCCAATAGAGGGTGCCCGTCTCTTTAGCGGGGAGGGTGGAAAGCTCCGTATACCAGGCCTGAAAGACGGTCGCCTCCGCGGAATCAGGGCTGCAGTCGCCGTCCCAGGCCGACAACCTGTCTCGCCAGCGGCGCGCGAGCGCGCTGCGCGGCTGCAGCTTGCCCAGCATCGGACGCAGCTCAAAGTAGAGCAGGGTCACCCTGTCCTGCTGCATCGCCCGCATGGAACGGCGGTCGTGTCTCGCCCTCGCCTGCAAGAGCTGGCTGATGCGCTCGAGACGATAGGGCTCATCGCCCCATTCCAGGGAGAGCTCGTAGGGGTAACCGGGCCGGGTGACTCGGTTGTTGGCGGTGGCGAGCAAGCCGGAGGCGGGGTCGAAGCGTCGCGGCAGCTGGGACGGTGGGATATAGCCGTGCCAGTCCCAGCTACCGTCTCCCGGGACCGGGTAGAGTCCGCTGTGCCCCGGGCGGCGCAGGGGGATCCGCCCGCTCGCGGAATAGCCGATGTGGCCCTGGGTATCCCCGAAAACGAAGTTCTGACCGGGTACGACGTAGCCGTCCAGGGCCCTCAAGAACTCTGGCCAGCTGCGGGCCCGATTGATCCCCAGAAAGGCATCGAAGGTCGTGTCGTCGGGATCGTTGCCGACCCAGCGGAGAGCGAGCGTCGCGGG
>JARRNE010000242.1:4859-8335 GCA_037385305.1 Chromatiaceae bacterium
CCCTAAAGTGAACGTCCGCCTCACCCTTGACGCGAATCGCCTCCTCGCGGCTGTCGAAAGGCCGCACCTTGCCTTTGTAAAGGTATCCGCCGTCCTGGGTGTCGATGAGATAAAGGTCTTCCACATCGGCGGCCAGGTTCGTCACCCCCCAGGCGATGTCCCGGTTGCGGCCAATGACCACCAGCGGCAGCCCCGGCAGGGTTGCCCCGATCACGTCGAAACCTGGGCTCTGGAGATGCATCAGATACCAGGTCGCGGGCAGCTGCATCCCAAGGTGCACGTCGTTCGCCAGGAGCGGACGGCCACTCGCCGTGTGGGAGCCGTGGACCACCCAGTTGTTGGAGGCGCGGGGCAGGTGCTGCCGGTTGTCCCCATCCTGCGCCAACAGGGCGGCGGCCAGGCGTTCCGCTGCGGGTCCCGGCCGGACGAGCGCATGGCCGGCGTTCGACACATGCTCGCCGGGGTAGAGGGGCATCAGGGTCTGGATGCGCGCCGGCGCAAGCCCCCGGGCGAGCAACCGAAAGCGACGCAACTCGGCGCGGCGGTCGTCCGCCAGGTTGTAAGACATCATCTTGGTCCACACGAGCACGTCGGTGGAGGTCCATGGCGCAGGGGTCAGGCCCAGGAGGCGAAACTCGGGCGGCAACGGCGGCTGCGAGGCCAGGTACGCATTGATGCCCTCCACATAGGCATCGATCACGCCTTGGGCCTCGGGGCTCAGGTGCGCATAGGCTGCCTGGGCTGCCCGATAGAATCCCCAGGTACGCAGGTATCGATCGTGCTCGACCGCCCGGGGGCCGAGAATCTCCGCCAGCCGGCCCGCTCCGATACGGCGCTGAAACTCCATCTGCCATAGCCGATCCTGAGCCTGAGCCACCCCTTGGGCGAAGAACAGATCGTGATCGGTGTGGGCGCGGATGTGGACGACCCCGCTGCGCTCGCGCTCGATGACGACCGCCTTCTGGAGCCCGGGCAAGGCGATGGAACCGTCCAGTGCAGGCAGGGTACCCGATCGAAACCACGACAGGCCGCCGCCAACCCCCGCGAGCAGGACCAAGGCGATACCGGCGATCGGCCTCCAGCCAATCAAGCGCATCCGCAAGCCCCCAATGCGCTACCCTGAAAGTCGCGCATAGCGCGCTCCAAACCCCCCCTTGCCCTCCGGTAGAGGGCCGGGGTGAGGAAACGGCTATGGCGGCAGCGACTTACATTGTCCGGGATGGCGCTGACGCCATGGCCGTAACCGTAACGGACAACCGTCACGGGAGCGAACCAGGCTACAGCCATATCTAAGAAAAGTGCGCTTTGTCACGGTAGTTCTTGCATTTTCCTGCTCCGATTGTCAATATTCTTCAGCCAAGGGTCCTGCCCCAAAGGCATGCGGGGCAGAACGCCGGGGTAGCCAAGGGGGGACACCAATGATGGCCAACGCTCGCCACCATCTGTGGGCGATCGCATTCTTTTCGCTTCCGCTCTTTCTGTGGGGTTGCGCCAGCACAGGCCCACAGCGCTCAGGGGACTCCGTCAGGTCAACCGGGAATTTCCCCATCCCAAGCGAGATCCGGGACAACGTCGACTTCTGGCGCAACGTCTTCGGCGTCTGGAGCCGGCGCCAGGTGGTCTTCCACGATGAACAATATCTTGGCGTCATCTACGAGACCGCGGACCTCCCAGGCCCGGTGAAAGGCGGCTATACGGCGGAGCAGCGGGACTTCGTGCGAACGAAGGAGTCATCCCTCAAGCTCAGGCTTGCCCATATGGAGCGCAAGGTCGCGCGGGGAGAGTCCTTGAGCCGCGACGAGAGTGCCTTGCGCGACAAGCTCGTTGCGGCGGGGGGGCGTGGCGCCATCGTGGGCGCGGACCGGCGGGTTCGGACTCAACGCGGGGTGCGCGAACGCTTTCGCCGCGGGCTCGAGATCAGCGGCCGTTACGACGAGGCGTTTCGAGAGATCTTCCAAGCGCGGGGCCTGCCGGCAGACCTGGCCTACCTGCCACATGTGGAATCGTCCTTCCAAGTGAACGCCCGATCAAGCGTCGGGGCCGCCGGCGTCTGGCAGTTTACGGCCGGCACCGGCCGTCGATACATGACGGTGACACGGGCAGTGGACGAGCGACTGGATCCGATTGTCTCCGCAGACGCTGCGGCCCGCTACCTGCAATCCGCCTATGCCCGGCTCGGCAGCTGGCCCCTCGCCATTACCTCCTATAACCACGGCATAGGAGGAATGGAAAAGGCGAGAGAGCTGCACGGCACCGACTTCGGCCGCATCGTCCGCACGTATGACGGGCGTGCCTTTGGCTTCGCCTCGCGCAACTTCTATGCGGAATTCCTGGCGGCGCGGGAGGTGGCGAGCCACCCGAAAAAGTATTTCCCGGAAGGCATTCACTACGAAACGCCATTTTCCGCCGACCGCCTCGTGCTCAAGTACAGCATGCCTGCCGCCCACATCGCTCGGTACTACGGGCTATCGGTCTACACCCTGAGCGACATGAACCTCGCCTGGGAGCCGCCGGTCACCCGCGGCCGGGCCAACGTCCCCGCGGGGACCACGGTATGGCTGCCCAGCGGAACCATGGAGCGGGTGGCTTGCGAGCCCGGTGCGGTCTCCGAGAGAATCGCCCGTGCGGAGCCGCGCTCTAAGGCGCATAGGAGCTCCGGGCAGGTACGGCTCGCCAAGACCGCCGAGCGACGACGCGCGGGCGCACGGAACCGCAGCGGCTGAGGCGCTGCGGGGGACGGCGGATGCCCGGAAAATCGCCGTACCCCGGTGCCTCTGGTCTAGCCGGCCTCCGGCTTCTTCGATCCCGGGACGAGGCCGCGGCCGTTCCCAGGCCGTCTCCGGCATCTGGCGAAGGTGCCGTTGAGCACAATGGATCCTGGATCCATATGCCATCTCAAGGTCGGTCAAGCTCCGTCAAGATATTGTGCGCCACCGCACGCTGCTCCTCGTCGCCCTCCTCCAGTACCTCGTAGAGCAGCCGGCGGACTTCATCCTCTCGCTCTAATTCCCGCAGCTCGTGGATCCGCCCGAGCTTTTCGTCCACGGGGTCCGTGACACCGTCTGCCGAGGACCCCGTTGTCTCTTCGGCATCGATGCGGTCCAGCTCTGCCTCCATCTCGTCGTCCCTCATGGGGACATACCGCTCGCCGAAAGAGCCGACCTCGTGAGACCGAGGCGGTGACCCAGCGGCGGACGGATTTGGGCCGCCACCGGCCCCGCGGGCGGATCCCGAAGCCCGGTCGACATCCGGCCCGCCTCCAGCGTCCCCCCCGGACACCCCGCGCGGATGCTGGACGAACCGGGAGGCCACCACCCCCAGCTCGAACAGGCCCCACATAGGCAGGGCTAGCAGGGTCTGGGAGATGACGTCCGGCGGTGTGAGGAGCATACCGATCGCGAACACACCCACGATCACATAGGGGCGCTTGGAGCCCAACTGCTCGGGGGTAAGGGCGCCGATGGCCACCAGAAGAA
>JARRNE010000243.1:0-9875 GCA_037385305.1 Chromatiaceae bacterium
GATGGAGGAAGACGTTGATATTGATCCGCAGGAAGTCTATGTGACCGGCTTATCAGCAGGTGGCGGAATGACCGCCGTGATGCTTGCGACTTATCCAGAAAGGTTTGCGGGCGGCGCGATAATCGCGGGAATTCCTTATAAGTGCGCCACGAATTTGGGAGAAGCATTAAGTCACTGCGGCGTCAGTCTGACCGGTCAATCAGTGCAGATGAAAGACTTGAGCCCTGATTCGTGGGGTAACTTGGTACGCAATGCATCGAACCACAGCGGGCCCTACCCGCGCGTATCGATTTGGCAAGGCACGACCGATACGACCGTCAATCCCGACGATCAACGTGAGTTGGTGGACCAATGGACCAACGTGCTAGGCATCGACCAGATACCGGATGCCGAAGACGCGTTGAACGGTAATAAGCACAAGCTGTACATGAACAGCAGTGGTGACGCACTGGTCGAAACGGTGCTGATCAACGGGATGGGGCACGGCACACCGGTTGATCCGGGTAACGGGGAGGACCAGTGTGGTACCGCAGCGCCGTACGTATTGGACGTCGGGGTTTGCTCCTCTCTCCACATATTGAAGTTTTGGGGGCTCGATTCGCAATAATTGGGTGCATGGATTACGCCACCATGCGCCACACCACGTCCACTAACGATTTCTGGGGCGACTGGTCGGTTTGGGGCAATCAAGGCATACTGAACTCCTAGAACCCAAGAATATGGCTCTACCCTGCCGTATTCCCCACGAACCGCCTCGCGGCCGTTGTGGATGGCACTTGACCAGCTTCAGCAGCCGCAGGTCATCCTCCGTCCACTGCGCCTGCAGCTCGATCATACTCTTGAGCGTCTTCGGCGGGAACGACTGACCCGCGTGGTGAAAGGTCACCGTGACGGGCCCGCCGTCGGCGTGTAGGTAATGTTGGTGGGAACCCGACTGGCGCTCGAGCAAAAAGCCGTCGCGGCCAACCGCGCTGAAGCTTCACCGTATGACATATGCGCCAGCGGTCAATCTCCGTTGCAACGGAGATTGAGGCCACCAAGAACGAGTCCCCTCTTGGGAGGGGGCCTCCGTGTGGCTACCGCGGTTGAGAGCTTCGCGACGAGCGCTCGCTCATGGCGTGATCCCCAGCTCGTGCCACAGAAAGTCATAGGACACGGCGGGTCGGAGTTGGTTCTCAGCCTGCTTTCTTTCTCCGTGTTCGTAGGTGTGCAGCAGGAGCTTGACCTGCTCGAGCCCTTGTCGAGTTTGGATCGCCTCCCGCGGCGTCTTGCCGTCGAGCACGGCTAACGGTTCGTCGGCCCAGTTCGCATAGATCTTGCGCAGGTGCTGACCCACGGCTTCAGCGACCGCCTCCGGTGGGATGTCGAGGGGGCATAGCCTTCGCGGGGGCACCGGGCTTTTGACCGCGAAGCCGCCCGACAGGATCCGAGATCTCTCGGCTGAGGAAGACCAGTGCGTCGCCGACGGTCTCTTCGAGCCAAGGCCGTCCTTCATCCGCGTAGCGCTGCGTTCGATAGAACGCTTTGAGCCGATCCGGCGGTGATTAACGCGACAACTCAGCTGCAGGGCCAGGGTCGGGTGCGGGCCGTCTAGACACGCCGTAAATACGTTCCATGCAGGCTCCACGGCGACCTCCGTGGCGCCGAGGGTCCCGCCGACCCGTACCCGACGCCCGCCTTGGTTTTCAGCTGAGCCACGACGCTAATCGTCTCTTCTTAACGTCACGGACGACACGGTGGCAGGGGCACTGTCAAACGCTGAAGCTCAGGACGACATCGTCCAAGCTGACCAAAGCCCGGGATCTGGGCATTGAGGTGGTCGACGAGGAAGAACTCCAGATCTGCTGGGCCCGAATCGCGGGGACGATATGCTATCTCAGGCAACTCCCTGAGAATGACCTCCCATCACCGTCATCCCTGCATGAATGCCGGGATACCGCACCATGGAACGTAGGTCACAATCTGCAATCTGCATTATCCGTAGCCTATTGCGTTGGAATTGCATTGGATTAGGTAGGGAACGCGAATAGGCGCTAATCTCGATTTTCTCGCCATCACGGAGGGGCTACTGTGGCCAATTTGTTCAGGCGCATCAACGAAGTGATCACCGCTAACATCAGCGATCTCATCGACCGGGTGGAGGACCCGGAAAAGATGATCAAGCAGATCATCCGGGAGATGGAAGAGAACATCGCCCGGGTCAAGGACGACGTGGTGGATGCCATCGCGAGTGAAAAGACCCTGCGGCAGGATGTCGAGAAGCATCGCAACGCATCGGCGCAATGGCAGCAGAAGGCGCGCATGGCCTTGAAGGAGGGTAACGAAGAGCTGGCACGCACGACGCTGGTGCGCAAGAACGAGCACGACAAGATACTGGAAAGCCTCGAGCCGGCGCTCAAATCGGCGATCAATACCAGCGCGAGCCTCAAGTCGCAGCTCAAGGCGCTGGAAGCCAAGCTCGACGAGGCCAAACGCAAGCGCAGCTCCCTGGTCGCCCGGCAGCGTGCAGCCGAGGCCAGGGAGAAAATGACCCGGATCGGTACGACCTTCAAAGAAGGGTTGGCCGCCCAGGCGGATTTCACACGCATGGAGGACAGGGTTGCGGAGATCGAGGCTCGCAGCGAAGCTGTCATCGAGGTCTACGATGCAGACACGCTCGAACAGGAGGTTCTCGACCTCGAGGCAGAGGCGGAGGTTGACGCCGAGCTGGCAGCGCTCAAACGCGAGCTCGGTGACGAAGAGACCTGATCGCGCCTAGCCAAGGAGAGGGGCGGGTGCTTCCCCGCCGCCTTGTCGCGACGAAGGAGGAACCGTGAGCCTGGGTTGGCTGGTCGCCGCCGTCTTGGGTGTGCTGTTGTGGAAAGTGCGCAAGGAGCTGCGCATGCTGCGCGCGCGTCGCGCGGCAGAGCAAGCAGGTGAGGAGGGACAGGAGGCGCTCGGGCGTGCCCTGACGACCAGCTTTGCGCTCGCCACGCTTCGACTCCAGCTCCGGCGTATGCGCGAGTCCGGACAGATCGAGGTCCGGGAATACGAAGAGCTTGCCAAAGGGATCGACGCCTGTTGGGCGTCGGAGCGAGAGGGAACACCCGCCGAGCCGGACGGTGAGCTCTGGTGGTCCAGCTGCGAGACGGGCTGGAACATCCTCACCGCGCGCGGCCTGATTCCCTATGGTCCCCCGCCCTGGCAGGCCCAAGAGCTGCCTTTGGAGCCGCAAGCCGTACCTGGCTCCGAAGCCGGGGCGGGAGAGGATCTCGAAGAGTCCGCCCGAAGGACCGCGCGAGAAGCCCCCTTCACCGAGACATCGGGCCCCGCGCTCCAAGCCGCAACCCAAGGAAAGTCCCGTGTCGAAACCCTGTCGGCGCCGAGCGAGCGCGGCGCAGACGAGGCGGTCGAGCCCGAGCAGCCAGGCCCGGAGACGCCGCAGGAGGTCCCCGAGCCGCAGAGAGCTGCCGAAGCGCATGCCTGGCGTCCGACAATTCCCGCCCCCGTGGAGAAGGCGCTACGCGCGGTCTCCGGCTGGCCACGGATTCTGGTGCCCTTCCTCGCGCAAAACGTCGGCTGGTTCATCGGCGGCTTCCTGTTCCTGGCGGGCTCGGTCTTTCTCGTTACCTACACGACGGGATTCACCAAGGCCATTGTCGTCTTTGCGAGCCTGTTCGCGTACGCGCTCTTTCTTGCCTGGGCGGGTTACAAGAACCTGCGGGAGCGTCCGAGCCTCTCGACCGCCGGAGGCGTGCTCTTGTCCACGAGCTTGCTGCTGACTCCCCTCACGATCGCGGCCGCGACCCGGCTCACGATGACCGCCGGGAGCTCACCTCTGCGCTGGGCCCTCGCAGCGGCCGCGGTCCTGGCCTCTCTGGTTGTCTTTTCCGTGACCGCACAGCTGGTCTCAGGTGTCGTTCACCGCAGTCTGCGCGGCCAATACCCGCGCCTGTTTCTCGCCATTGCCGCGCTCCAGCTCGCCGCTCCCCTCATCGCACTTTGGCCCGACTGGCAGTTGCTGGCGGTAGTGCATCTGGTGTTGCTCGGGTTGCTCGCCTACGGCTTGCTGCGCTTCGCCGGCGATTGGCTGCATTCGATCTTCGTGGACAGAAAGAAGGTCGCCTATTTCGCGGCGGGATCTCTGTTGTACGCGGTGGGAGTGACCTTCGTCCATCTCACCTGGGGTGTGGATGGCGTGTCGCTTCCGAGGGGATACTACGCGCCCTATCTGATGGTGGTCAGTGGACTCTTGTTCTACCTTGACGCAGCGCTCAAAGCCCACGTCCACCGTCACACCTTCCTATCCCGTTTCACTTTCTTCCTGTACGGGTTGTCCATTGTCGCTGTCCTGATCGCCATCGACGCCCCGGGGGCGCGGCCGATTAGCCTGGGTCTGGGCGCGGCCCTCTATGGGATGGTGCTTGCCGAGTATCTGACCCTGATCCCTTTGTACCTGATGCTCGCATGCCTGGCCGGTCTTTACGCGGATAGCATTCTCGCGCACTTTCCCCAGGAGTGGCATTTCTTGCTCGCCGTTCCGGCGCTATCCGGACTCGGGGCCTTTAATCATTGGGCGGTCGCGCGGGGCGCGCGAGAAACCGTTCCCGGGATGTACGGCCTGCGCAGGGTTGGACTGGTCGCTCACCGAATCACTCTGTTGCTGGTCGTTGCCGTTGCGCTCTGGAGCCTCGTCGGCAGTTCTCCCGGGCTGCTGGCCGTGACCAGCGGGTTAGTGCTGACGACTGCCCTTTGGTGGTTGCTGCGAGCTGCGCCTGGGCCGGTCCTTGGACAGCTCCAACTGGCCCCGGAACCGGTCGACCTTTTGGACGGACCCTGGATGTATGCGCCGATCCTCGCTTTGACGGTGACCTTCGGGTTCGCGTCCCCCGCGGCCGGTATGTCTTGGACGACCCAGTTCGCTTTGGCACTGATGCTACTCGGCATGCTTTGGGTCGTGTTGCTGATTCCGGAACGGGGCTGGCCGCTCTCTCTGCGATCGACCAGCTCGCGATCGGCGGGCTGCCGCTGGCCGTGGTCGCAATCGGGGCCGGCCTGCTGCTCGTACTGAGCCTGAACCTGTATGTCCGCTGGGTCTTCTATGCCTTTCTGGTTTGGAGCGCCACCGCCGCAGTAGGCTTGAAGCTTGCCTACTTTCCCCAGCGCGGGGTCGGTCTCACCCAGATGGTCGGGGTCGCCTTGCTGTGGATCTTGCTCTGGTGGCTCGAGCGGCGGCCGGACGGGCTGTCTGAGATCGCCAGGCGGCGGGCATGGCGCGATGGACCCGAGCGGCTTTTGTGGCGGCTTCCCTGTTGCTCGGGGCATTCCGAGACTTCGCAGGCCACCGAAGCAGTGGTCGCTGACGAGGCTGGTCCTTCGGCCATCGTTGCGGACGCAGATCGGGCTTCGCCCCGTTCGCCTGGGAGTATCCATGTATAAGGCGCTGGTCCGCGCGCCCCTGCAACAAGTCATGGTCCTACTGTGGCTGGTCGGGGCATGGCAGCTCGGGAGCTGGTTGGCGGTCGCGCGGCCCGATGGCAAATGGGTCGTCACGGCGGGTGCCGCCGCTTTCTTGCTGATGCTCATCGGCGCCAGGCTGCGGCTGCTGATACTGGGTCCGGTTTGGCTCGCCCTGGGATGGGCTGCGGTCATGGCGGGCGCTTTCCTGATGGGGATGGACACTGCATCCGGTATCGCGTTGATTACCGCCGCTTATGCCTTGTTGGCATGGTGGGCCGCGGTCCGCATCCTGTCCTCGGCACTCTTCTCCCGCCTCGTGAATCTGCTGGCGCTCGGCGGCGGTTACTCCCCGCCCGGCGGTCGCTTTCTCGGTGAGCGCACCATCTGTTGGACGAGCCTTGCGCTGATCCTGCTCGCCCTCCTTATCGACATCCGGCCTGCGTTGCCGGTCCTCGGCATACCGGCGATGTCCTGGCCGGTGCTCACCGTCGCACTCTGGTTCCTGCTCCTCAGCGGAAGCCGAAATAGGCTCAGACTCAATAGCTATCTGGCGATCGTCCTGGCGATGTGGGGCATCGTGGGCCTCTTTCTGGCGGTGAGCGAGTCGCGGACGTCTGGCACGGCCGCTGCCTTGCCCCTCACGGAGCTGAGCCTGGGGCTAATTCTCGCCCTGGGCTCGGCCCTCGCCTCATCCGCGGCGCAGTGGATCGATCGGCGTGCGGAACGCACCGTGGATCTGCATGCCCTCTACGCGACGCCGTTGCGAGCTACGGCCGTCGGCATGGCGCTGTTGGCGATACTTCAGGTGTTGATTCTGGCGCCAGAGCTTGTCTCCCCTGCCTGGAAAGCCGTCGCTGTCCTCGCGCTGAGCAGCATCCTGTTGTTGCTGATCAACCGCGAGCTCCGGCTGCCGGCCCTTACCGTCGCCGGGGCTTTGGTGGCGGGCTTGGCGCTGTGCTGGCTTAACAGCGCCCTGGTCCATGGGTACCCACCCTGGGGGCTCCGGCCGGGCGGCGGCGCGACGGGTGACCAATGGCTGGTCGTTTCGCTGTTGGCCTTGATCCTGGCCACCGCCGGCTATTGGCTCGAGGCACGGCCGATCTGGCGGCAGTCCTTCGGCCTGCCGCTGCTTGCCGTAGCGGCGCTCGTATTTCTCTGGGCCCTGATCGGTGCCCACGACCTCTACGCCGGTGGCTCTGCTTACCTCCCGGTAATCGCGGCATTGCTCATCGCGACCCTGTTTCCCTTGCTGCGACCGATCGGAATTGGGGTGGAGATTCGCGGCATCGGCGTCGCTCTGCTGTCGAGTTTTTTTGTCGCCGCTGCCTTGGGGCCGGGAGGGCGAATGGCCTTCGGTGCCTCGGCCTGCTTCCTCTGGGCATTTGCTCTTTGGGCACTTGGCACCCTGGTCTTGCCACGTCTGAACGAGTGGTTGCGCGATTGGTCGATCGTGCCCCGGGCCTGGCCCTGGTTGGGTCTGTTGGCGATGGGTGCAGGAATCGCCGTCGCGTACCGGCCTGGGGCCTTGCAGTGGCATCTCGGGGTTGTCGCGGGCGTCTATCTGTTTTTGCTGCTTCGCCAGAGCGCATGGCCCCTCTTCGGGTGGCTGGCTGTGGGTGCCCTGTCGCTTGGTGTCCTGCTCTTCAGCCTGGATCTCTACCGGACCGCATTGACCGGCCTGGAGCTTTTCGCCATCGGAATGCTGGCCGTGCAGAATTTGCTGTGGGCCAATGTGCTGCTGAAGCTCGTGGCCTTGTGGGAGCGCCACGGCCCAGCGATCGCCGAGCGCCTGCGCTGGCGCAATCCGAGGCTGCGGGCCCCTTTCTTGTTTACCGCCTTTTCCATTTGCACGGCCTGGCTTCTGGGCATCCTGTTCTGGGATGCGGCGCTGGTGCTGTTCGACTTGGGCTCACCGGGCGAACGTTCGCAGGCACTGATTCCGGGGATCCTGCTGGCGCTCACCCTTCTGCACGGTCTGCTTCGATGGCACCATCCAGTCTCGGCACACCTTTTCATCGCGTCGGTATTGGCCAATGCCCTTGCTTTGTGGGGCATCGCCCAGCCTTTCCATCTGCCTTTGGCGGTAGCGCTCTTTGGCGTTCTGGTCGCCGCGGCCTGGCTGAGGACGAGTGGCCGAGAGCCGGTCGTGCTGAAGCTCGTCAACGACGCGCTGTGGCTCTGGCTTACGGCGACCGTCAGCGTTGCGGTTGTCCTGTTGGTCGTTGTGCCGGACATCGCCATTGGCGAGCAGCTCCTGACCCTGGCGCTGCTGGCAGCGAGCGTCGCTTACGTCGGGTGGCGCCGGCGTAGTCGGATCTGGATCTACGTGGGTGCGCTCCTGTCGACCCTGCTGCTGCACGGACTGTGGCTGATCTGGGTACCCAGGGCGCAAATCGGGTCCTTGCTGCCCGTTTACGCGCTGCAGTTCGCGTTGCTCTCCTGGGTGCTGCGGTGGCTTGTGTCGCGCCTTCTCGAGCGCGAAGGCGAAAGCGGCGCGTTCATGCCTCGGCTGCTCACCGATTTCTCCCGCGCCACGATCCTGCTCGGCGCATCCGAGTGGGGCTTGTTCATGATACAGGTGGGGGCGGGTGTTCTGTCCGGGTCGTCCATGCCGCGGCTCGCCGAGCCTTGGGGTCACGGGGCCGCAGTTGTGGCGGCACTGGTGCTCGCGGCTTCTTGCGTCGTCAAGGCTCGTCGCTCTCGCCATGAGCAGTGGGTGTATGCGGCTGCCGCCTTGGCCGTTATCGTCGGCGTCTACTGTCGTCTCCTTTGGGTCGGAACCGCACCGGTGAGCGTTTGGGATACGGCTTTGATCATCGCCGCCGGTTATGTCTTTTTCGCCCTGCAGGTCCTTACCGGGTCGAGACCGACCTATGTCCTGACGATGAGTTTGCCTCTCGCTGCGCTTTTCACGGTGCCGCTCCAGCACGGCTCCACCCACGCCGGACTCTCCCTATTCGCGCTCGGTGCCCTCTATGCCCTGACCCGACGCTCGACGGGGGAGGGAACGCCCTTGTACCTGGCCCTGCTGGCGGTCAATGCGGGTATCTATCTCTGGGTCCCGGACTGGGCGGACCGATTTGGCGTGATCCAGGTCTACATCGTCCCCGCGGCGCTATCTGTCCTGTTTCTCGCCCATCTGCACCGCAACGAGCTGAATCCGGCGGTGCTCAGCGGTGTACGGCTCAGCGCCCTGAGCGCGCTCTACGCCGCAGCCGCGCTGGATGTGTTCCTGCAGGAGAGCCTGTGGGTGTTGGCTTTGGCCCTCGCATTGAGCCTTGCCGGCATTGTTCTCGGCATTGTCGCGCACGTCCGAGCCTTCCTGTACGCCGGCACTGCCTTCCTCGTGATCAATGTCCTGGGTCAGTTGATTCAACTGTATCCGGAGCAGCGCTTGGGGCGTGCATTGGTTTTGATGGGTCTGGGTGCCGCGGTAACGGGTGCGATGATCTGGTTCAATCTCAAGCGCGAGGCTATCTTGCAGCGCATCCGCATCATCCGCGCTGATCTCGCGAGCTGGGAATAGCGTGCTGGAGGGACCGCCGGTGCGGATCCGACAGTTATAGGCACCGGCAACACACCGTGCCCTCCTTGGCGCCTGGATCCCTGCACTCCCTGCCGGGCCAGGTTGTCCTGAGACAGGGATGCTATTTCCTGCAAACGGGGTTTCGGGATCTTCCTTCTGCGAAAGGCTTCGAATAGCAGACTGGAAGGTAATACCTCTCGGCCTTCGGATCGCTGTGCCAAGAATCGCTGTCTATGGACTTGCTATCGAGGGCACGCGGTGGCCGTTGCGGTCGTCTTCGTGTACCGGCGCCAGGTTGGTGGAGCTAACTGGATAGCCCTTAGTGAAAGCTCAAAAACAACTTGGCCGTTCTTTCCTGAGCACCCAACTGTAGGGCGCAATAGGCGCTAGCCGTATTGCGCCGCATGTAGCGGTTGGCCACGTTCGGTGCAATACGCTCCGCTATTGCACCCTTCGAAGAAAGTGTTTCAGTTATTTTTGAATCGTTCCTTATAAAAATACAGCATAGCAGACTCGCTACCATCTGATCCCAAAGCGCGTGCTTCTTGTGTCCGGTAGGTGGTGGATTGCTGCCGTTCAACTTCCCGGCTTCGGCGAGCAGCAGAGGGTTCTATTCGCCTTGTCGATCGACCGGCCTCCAGTGGCCGTTATGTTGAGCTACACATAACCGCCAAAACCTGCCGCTAAGCCGAGTCGGCCTAAGGCCTCCACGGGACCCACGATAAAGGGTACGGCGCGGTCTTCCCACAGGCTAGGAGACCGGATTCGCGAGAGCTTGTTCGGTAGACGGCCGGGCAACCTGACCAGCGCGATGCGAGGACCCTTATCGATCGATCACCTGAGGTATTGGAGCGGTTCCCGCCTGCCCGCACACTATCTGAAGTAACTGCCAACCTGAGCCCATGACCGC
>JARRNE010000244.1:0-901 GCA_037385305.1 Chromatiaceae bacterium
CGAAAACCCGGACCAGGGCGGCCAAGGCCCGCAGGGTGAACATGGGCGTCAGCGCCGAGGGGGGCTCCAGCACGCTTCGGCCCGTGTGCCCGAGGCTTACACGAGACATCATGCCGAGGGTGATCAGACCGACCCCGCCCACGGCGAAAGCATGGAGCGCCAGGGTCGGCGCGACGCTCCACCAGACCGACAGGGCCTTGAGCAGGAAGCCGAGCACCAGGGACCCGTACCCGAGGTAGAGCGACCACAGCAACGGGGCCTTCCAGATGCCCGGCGTGTACCAATCGCGCATCCGCACGACGTGGATCCCGAACAGCACCACCGATAGCCATCCCACCAGGCTTTGCTGCGGGAAGAACACGTCGATGACGGCCCAGGCCAGGAACAGCACCATGCTGCCGATGTCCACCCAGGCTCGATTGCGGGCCTGGAATGTCTCGCCAACGCCACGTTCGATGAAGAACGGCACGACGCGGCGAGCCATGGCGAACACCAGGGCGAGGATCAGATACAGACCGGCGTACAGGCCCCAGGCGCCGCCGTTGTCCAGGTAGCCCAGCACGCCCGCGTAATAGGCGGCGTTGCAGAGCAGCAGAAGCAGGAGCTTGGTGATGATCCCCAATTGCTTCCATTGTCTGACCTGCACCACGGGTCTGGTCAGGGCGACGATCAAGCCCAGCATAAACACGCCATCCGCCGCCGCCGCGATCACAGGCGCCGATGCCATCGGCAGGATGAGGGCGACCCGGGCAGTCCCCCAGGCCACCAGCAGCCCGGCGAGCAGGGTCCCGCGCAGTCCTGGGATTCCGGTCCAGTTGCCCACGGCGGTGAGGAGAAATCCCGCCACCACAGCCATGGCATAGCCGAAGACCATCTCGTGACCATGCCACAACATGCCTCC
>JARRNE010000244.1:911-5701 GCA_037385305.1 Chromatiaceae bacterium
TCACTGCGAACAGGCCTGCCGCGCTGAAGAATGGGCGAAACCCAAGTTCAAACACGGCGAACGACGGTGGTGGGGCGGATCGTTCTTCGATCTGGAGCATGTCGATCAGGTGCTTCCGTTGTCAGTGCCGAGTGAACGCAGGCTTCGGGCCTGCTGACGTGACAAAAAGCCTGCTAGCGTTGTGTGCCGCAAGAGGCGGTTCGCGGCGAGGCGGCCTGCGATGCCGCCAGGCTTGCGAGTTGGTCGGCGGACAAACGGCGCTGTGCCACTTCGAACCGCTCTTTCTCTTCAAAGCGAATGTGGTCATCCAAGCATTGTGCAAACCGCAGCAGGTCCTTGGGTCCGCCGTCGGCCACCAGGCGGCGCATCGCCTCATGTTCCCGGAGGGTACGCTCGACCAGGGCGGATTCCCCAATGGCGCGGAGCACCGGCAACAGCCCGTCCTCTTCCTTCTGAAAATGCGGCTCCAGCTCGAATGCAAATCGCTCGCGGACCTCGTCCCAGCGTGCGCTCGCCGCTGCCTCGGTGGGCGCGGTCTGCTTGCGGATGCGCCTGACCAGCACCAACCCGGTGTGGTGCTCACTGGACAGCTCACGCAGGGCGGTGTCGCGTTTCATGATAGACCGTACAAACATCGGTCTTCATCACCGAGCGGGTACGCTGCACGATGACCCGCAAGGCGCTTTCGAGGTCCGCCGCCGTGTCCACGTCTCGGACAATACGGCCGAGCTCATTGAGGCGTTCGACAGACTTGATCGCTCGCCGCCTCATGGCCGTCACCGCTCAATGCTCGCCCTTGGTGCGCAGCAGGCCGGCCAGGCGGTTGCCCTGCTTCTGCGGGCCGCCGCGTGGAAAGAGCCGGTGAAGGTAACGGCTGCTGCCCCGTTCCTCACCCCAGAGCTTGCGGAAGTGGCGGATCATGTCCCGCACCGGTGCCTGCGTGCCATAGCGTGCATAATGTTCCCGCAGAAATCGGACGACCTCCCAGTGCTCTGCCGTCAACGTGAGCCCCTCGGCCGCCGCCAGGCTGCGGACGAACCCCTCCGACCAATCGGATGGGTTGACCAGATATCCCTCCCCGTCGGTCAACACCTCGCGCCCCTCCACCTGCAGGCTGCGGGTGGCCATGCCGGGGTAGGCGTTGTTTCCCTGGGGGAGCCCCTCGGCGTTGTCGCCCGGCTGGGTGATGGACCAGAGGCCGATCTCGATCTCGCCGTCGAGCCGCCCGTGGTAGCGCTCCACCCCTGAAACCAGCACCTTCCCGCTGCCGGGGCCGACATCGAAGCGGGCGACGCCCGCGCGATCTGTGGGCACCGGCGGGGTCTGCTGCCCCTCGGGGTCAAGCTCCAGCACCACCGGGGTGCGCTTGAGCGGCTCGTTGGTGACCCGCATGAAGACCTTGACGCTGATCATGCAACCTCCTCTCGGTCCTGGGCGACCGCCGTTAGACGTAGTGTCGTGCTCCGGATCAGAGTCGAAATCTAGAGCCAGACGGACGAGACGCGACTTGATGCGGGTCAAACGGAGGCGACGGCGTCCATATCAGCGCGGCCTCTCCTCACCTTCTGGGAACGCGACGAGGACCGCCCCGAGGTCGCGTGTCCTGATGGCCTGAACCGCCATCTCCCAGCGCCCCTCGGCACACAAGCCGCCGACGCCGGCCCGCTCGTACGCGTCAAGCGCCACGCGCAGGCAAACATCGCGCACGGCCCGGGCAAGCTCGTCTTTTCCCCCATCGAGATCTCGGTCGTCTGAGCGACATCAAATAGACAAGGAACGGCCCCGAATAGCAGGCACGGGACGGGAGCGTTGTGTACGAACGCAACTCGAATCCCGGGAAGCCTGCCTAACAGCTGACGGCTACCAGTGCGAGAGCAATCACCATGAGAGCCTGCCCCCGGAACGACGTTCAACCATCCGAGCTGGGCAGGCGGGCCTCAGCATGCGCGCAATCCGGCCCGATCAGCCGACGAAAGATATGCCATGACTGCCCGCGACAGCACCGACGATCGTGATGAGGCTCAGAATCAGCAGGACCCGATGAACGCGCCGCACCAGCGCGAGCGTCCCCTCCGGAGCCCGCCGCGCCCGCGCCGCAAACCAACGGTCGAGAAACAGCGGCGCGGCGATGAACAACATCACCGTGAACAGTAGCCAGACCAAAACCATTTGACGTGGGTCAAGGAGGAAAGTACCGGCATCGCGCACCTTTCCGGTGCGGCTGCTCCCCAAGCGAGAGCAGTGGCCGAAAAGCTTGCCGTGACACTGTAACCGGAGAGGAATCGAGGCATGCCGACACACGCAGATGGAGTTGATCGTCTTACAGAAGACCCGGTGAGCAACGTGCTCAAATGGATCTTGCTGGCCGTCGCCGTCGTGACCTTCGCCATCCTTGGCTGGACAACGAACCTCACCTATAAGGCCGCACCGCCGATGCCGGACCGGTTTGTCGCGGCTGACGGCAGCCAGGTCATGGCCGCCGCCGACATCGTCGCGGGCAAGGCCGGCTTCCAGAAGGCCGATCTCATGGATTACGGCAGCCTGTACGGCATGGGATCCTATTTCGGGGAGGACTACACTGCTGCCAATCTGGTCCGGCTTGCCACCCTGACCGAGGGCAACATCGCCAAGGCGCAGACCAGCAAGGCGTTGTCGGAGCTGACGGGGCAGGATCAGGCCGCGGTGCGGTCGGCGATGCAGAGCGACCTGAAGGGGATCGATCTCACGAAGCGGGTAGTAACCCTGCCCGACGCGGTGGCGGGCGCGATCAGGACGCTGCGCGGAGAGATCGCAAGATCGCTCCTCAGCCACGATTTCGCCAAGGGTTGGACCCAAGCCTACAGCCTTGATCACGGAAGCGCCGCCCAGACAGCGGATTTCCTCATCTATTCATCGCTGACGACGGTGGCGCGGCGACCCGGCTCGACGGCCTCCTGGACCCAGAACTGGCCGTACGAGCCGCTGGTCGGCAACACCCCGACCACCAGCACCTTCCGCTGGACCTGGATCAGCTTCTGCTTCACCTTCTTCGCCTTCGGCGCCGTGCTGTTCATCTACGAGCGGTACTTGAACGATCCCGACCAGGCGCCGATGGATCCCGTACTGGCGAAGTTCGCGCCCTTGAGCGCCAGCCAGCGGCGGATCGGCAAGTATTTTCTGGTGGTCGCGGCCGTGCTGCTTCTGCAGATCCTCGTCGGCTCCATCATGGCCCACTATTACTCCGACCGGGCAAGCTTCTACGGGATCGAGGTCGACCGCTTCCTGCCCTTCAACTTCCTGCGCGACGTCCACATCCAGTCACCGATCGTCTGGATCGGGCTTTCCTGGATCGGCGCCGGCCTGTTCCTGGCACCTGCGATCAGCGGCGGCGAGCCAAAGGGTCAGGCGTTCCTCGTCGACCTGCTGTTCTGGGTGACGCTCGCCATCGTCGTGGGCGCGCTCGCCGGCAATTATCTCGGCATCATGGGCTACATCCATCAGGGGTGGTTCTGGTTCGGGAATCAGGGGCTCTCGTACATCCAGCTGGGGCGCGCCTGGCAGATCGGCTTCTTCGCCGGCCTGGCGATCTGGAGCAGTCTGGTGTTCCGCGCGCTCTGGCCGAGCCGAGCGAGGCTGGCGGCGGCGACCAAGCAATTCTGGACGGGACGGATCCGCCTCGAGCACCTGCTTTGGGCATCGACGGTCAACATCGCGGTGCTCTATGCGTTCGGCATGATCCCGCTCACGGGCATCCACAAGTCCTTCACCATCACCGACTTCTGGCGCTGGTGGGTCGTCCATCTCTGGGTCGAGCAGTCCTTTGAGTTCTTCGCTGCAGCGATCAGCGCCTATCTGCTGATGGCGGTTGGGCTGGTCTCCCGGCAGCTGGCCGAGCGTGCGGTCTATCTCGAGCTGATCCTGATCTTCCTCGGCGGGGTGCTCGGCACCGGCCATCATTTGTACTGGGCGGGCGAGCCCGGGATGTGGGTACCACTCGGGACCATGTTCTCCTTCATCGAGGTGCTGCCGCTCGTGCTCCTCATCATCGAGGCGATCCAGCAGCACCGGCTGATCAAGGGGCATGGCGAGTTCAAGTATGGACTTGCCTACACCTATATCATCGGCGCGGCCTTCTGGAACTTCGTGGGTGCGGGTGTCTTCGGCGGCGGCACCCTCAACGCCCCGCTGGTGAACTACTACGAGCACGCGACCTTTCTGACGCTGAACCACGCGCACACCGCCCTGTTCGGCGCCTTTGGTCTGCTCGGCATCGGGCTGATCTACTTCTGCCTGCGCTATGTTGCGGGCGATGCCCATCCGTTTGCCGAGAAGACCGGCCGTTGGGCCTTCTGGCTTTACAATAGCGGGCTCGTTCTCTGGATCCTGTTCAACTTCGTCCCGATCGGATGGCCCCAGCTCGATGCCGTCTACGAGCACGGCTTGGCCTATGCGCGGAGCGCCGCCTTCTACGATAGGACGCTGTTCTGGCAGTGGATGCGCATGCCGGGCGATCTCGTCTTCGCCCTCGGGGCACTGCTGATGGCATGGGATTTCATCGTGAAGCTGCGTCCGCTCTTCCCGCGCCTCGCCGAGCGCTTCCTCCCGACCCCGGGGACGGTCGGCGCGGAATGACTTACCTGGGCTTCGGTGGCCGGGAGGCGGTGTCCGGCGGCGAAAGGTTGATTATCCTGCTTGATGACTGCTCCAAGTTGATAATCACTAGCATCTATAAAAACATGAAAAGGTTTGGCTACATTGGGAAAATGTAAGAGAACATCCTTGGCAACCAAAGCCTTTATTTGCTCAAAAGC
>JARRNE010000245.1:0-6989 GCA_037385305.1 Chromatiaceae bacterium
GCCCCGCTTCCGCCGCTATCTGGAGGCCTACGCCGCCGGTGTCAACGCCTACCAGGCCGGCGCGGCTTGGCGTCGACCCCTGGAGTACCTCCTCGCCGGCTTCCAACCCGCTCCCTGGCTGCCCCAGGACAGCCTCGCCATCGGGGAGTATATGGCATGGATGCTGTCCTTCGACGCTCGGGACGAGCTGGTCTACCTGCGCCTGGCGGCCCGTCTGGGTCCCAAGCGGGCGCTGGAGCTGTTTCCCACGGACGAGGGAATACCCGCGCCCGACTATGCGCGCGACCTCCCTGCCTATGCGGCAGACTACTCGAAGGCGTTCGAAACCCTGCTCGCCATGCCTGCCCGCTGGGGCCTGCCCGTGCCGGGGGCGGCCAGCAATGCGTGGGCGGTGAACGGGGAGCGCACGGCAGACGGCCAGGCCCTCCTCGCCAATGACCCGCACCTTTCAGCCACCATGCCCGGTCTGTGGTACGAGCTGGAGCTGCGCGCCCCGGGCGTGCACGCCGCCGGCGTTGCCCTGCCAGGTGTCCCCTTCGTGCTGATCGGTCACAACGAAGATCTGGCGTGGGGCTTCACCACGACCATGGCGGATACCCAGGACATCTTCGTGGAGCGGCTGACCAAGGACCGTCGGCACGTGAAGCGCGCCGGGTCAGCGCCGGAGGCCGTCGGCTCGCGCGTGGAGTCGATTCGCGTCAAAGGGCGCCCCGTGCCCGTCGAGCTCACTGTGCGTACGACCAGCAACGGTGTCATCATCAACGATGTGCTCGGACCCGTCACGGGCACCCCGATGGACCTGCCCGCCTTCAAGACCTCCTACCTGCTGGCCCTGCGCACCAGCCTCGATGTCCCGGACCGGGCGTCGGCGGGAGTCTTTCGGCTCAATACCGCGGCCACCCTGGCCCAGGGAAAGGAGGCAGCGGCTGACTTCAGACACGCCTCCCAGAACCTGATGCTCGCCCATCGCGATGGTGGGATCGCCTGGCAGGTCACGGGCCTGCTGCCGCAGCGCGGGCGAGGCACCGGAACCTTTCCGGTTCCGGGCTGGGAGCCCGGGTGGAAATGGACCGGGTATGTGCCCCCCGAACAGAATCCCGGTCTTACCAATCCCCCAGGCTACGCCCTCCTGACCGCCAACAATCGCACCATCCCCGTCGACTATCCGGTCTCGGTCAGCCGTTCCTGGAGCGCGCCCTATCGGGCCCAACGCATCGAGCAGCTCCTCTCGGACCGTAACCCCCTTTCCTCCGAGTACCTGGCTCGGATGCAGCTCGACCGCGTCAGCATTGAGGCCCTGCGGTTTCGTGACGCCTTGAGGCGGGTGGCGCCCCAGCTGAGGCTCGTCGACCCCGACGCGCGGCGGATCGCCGACGAGTTCCTCATGAGCTGGGATGGAGGCTGCGAGCCCGACAGCCGGGCGGCGGCCTTTTTTGTTCTGCTCAAGCCGGCCCTCTACAGGGCACTGTTCGGGGACGAGCTCAAGGAGGACCTGCCGGCCCTCATGGCGATGGAGATCGAGCGCTACAGCCCCCTGGACGAGGTCATGTACTCCGGCCGGTCGAGCTTCTGGGACGATGTGCGCACACCTGAGCGGGAGGGACCGGCACAGATCTGGGCCCGCGCCCTGCGCAGTGCCCGCGCCGAGCTCGACAGGCGGATTCCGAGGCCGGGCGATCAGCGTCTGGACCGCCTGCGGCACTTGGTGTTCCGCCACGCCTTCGACCGCATCCACGGCCTCGGCCGGCTCTTCGATGTGGGCCCCATCCCCTTTGGCGGCGATAGCCAGACCATCAACGTGGCGAAGGCATCGCCGCTGGACCCTGAAGATGTCCTGATCGTGCCTTCCTGCCGCGTGGTCTATACGCCGACGGACTGGCGAGGCACCCGCGGCACCTTGCCGCTCGGCCAGTCCGGGCATCGGCTTTCTCCCTACCGTACCGATCAGCTCGAGGATTGGCTGGCGGGGCGTACCCACCCCTGGCCCTGGAACGGACCGAAGCCGGGGACCGAGATTGGCATTGTCCTCATGCGGCCCGCCGGCGACCGCGGTAGGCCCTCCAAGGCATCCAAGGCGGCGGGGTCTACCGGCGGACCCTGACACGGGGTCGCGCTGAAGGGGTTCCCCTGATACGGCTACTTCCTCGCCCGGGCGAGGAAGTCTGTCCTTGGGCCGGCGACCCGGATTCTCCGGTTCGGCGCGCGAGCAGCGCCCTGACCGCGATGGGGACGCGCCGCCCGGCTGATTCGCGCGAGCCGGCGCCTCAGCTCCTGCATGTGCTGCTGGTTACTGCTGGTTAGGGGCGCGCCGGCCGTAGCGCAGCGGCAGATAGAGGGAGAGGAACGACTGGACCGGCTGGCGCAGATCGGGGCGCGCCGCCGCGATCCTCGCCCCGAATGTCATCGGACCTTCGCTCGGATGTCTCTCGAGTCCGCGGGTGGCGAGCTGGCGGCAGAAGCGGAGATAGACCTTCTGCAAGGGATCGCGCGGCCTTCGTCCGCGGCCGATGGCCGCCGCGACCAGGGCCAGCATGAGGGCCGACCCCAGGATCATGGCGGCAGCGAGGCCATACTCCCGCAGGAAACCCAGTCCGAAGGCATTCAACAGGCCTTGCTGGCGGGAGCGCGAATAGTCCAGCACCCAGTTTCGCCAGCCGGCGTCTACGGCATCGGCCAGGAGCCGTAGCCCGTGGACCCATCGATAGAGCTCCCCCGGATCCCCGATCTGAAAGCGCGCGGGTGCGCCTCCGGCAAGGTCCGTCAGGATGTCGCTGGGCTCCACTCGCTCGGGGGCCACGGCGGCAGTGGGGTCCACCCGGACCCAGCCCCGTCCCTGCAGCCATACCTCGACCCAGGCGTGGGCGTCCGACTGTCGAACGATGAGATAGCTGCCGATGGGATTGAGCTCGCCCCCCAGGTAACCGAGCACGATGCGGGAGGGAATCCCGGCAATCCGCATCAGTAGGGCAAAGCTGCTGGAATAGTGCTCGCAGAATCCCCGCCGCGTCTCGAACAGGAACTCGTCCGCCGGATTGGCGCCGAGCCGCGGCGGCTGCAGGGTGTAGTAGAATGGCTCTTCATTGAAGTAGCGAAGAGCCGCCCGGACCACCTGCTGCGGGCTTTGCGCCTGGTGCTGCCAGTCCGCTACCAGCCGCCGCATCCGGTGGGTCACGTTCGGCGGCAGCTCGAGACCCGCCGCCTTCTCGTCCGGCGAAATCTCTCCTGTGTCGTACGTCAGGGCGGACACTGCGCGATAGCGTCGGACGTCCTGTATATCCCGGGCCACCCGCACCTGGAAGTCGGCGCCCACGCTCGCATCCGACGGCACCTGTACGGGTAGGTCGAGGACGAAGAGGGTGCGCTGCCAGCTGGGCTCGAGCAGCACCTGGTACCTGACCTTGTCCTGAGCCCTGGCGAGCGGTGGGGGCGAACGCCGGTCGGACGCGGGCCTTCCTCCGGTCCAGCGTCTGCCGTCCGTGGTCCAGGCGACGGGCCCGCGCCAGTAAAGCTTGCCGGCGGCGGGTACGGCACCCTCGAATCGGGCGCGAAAGGCCAGCGCCCGCGACAGGACCAGGTCGCTGATGGAGCCAGGCTCCAGGGAGTCGCTGATCCCGGTGAGCGCGCGGGATTTGGTCTTGCCCAGCTCCCACAGGGGGGCCTCCAGCCGCGGAAACAGAACGAACAGGATGAGCGTCAGGGGGGCTGCCTGGAGCGCGAGCCGGGCCGCGAGCCCTGCGGCACGGCGGGCCGAAAGACGTCCCGCCGCCGTGAGATGGGCCATGAGCGCGAAGTTGGCGACCAGAAGGGTCGCCAGATAAAGGGCGAGCCATGCGGACTGGTCGAACAGGAACTGAGTGACCAGCAGGAATCCAAACAGGACGGTCACCGCTCGCACGTCCCTGGGGCGGCGCACCTCGAGCAGCTTCAGGGCCAGCATGGTGGCGAGGAAGGCGGTTCCCCCCTCCTGGCCGACGAGGGTGTGATGGGCAGCGAGAACGGCAGCCATGCCCGCAATGGTGAGCGGCAGCAGGACCCAGCGGTTGGGGAGTGCCTTGGGCCAGCGCAGGGAAACGACCCGCCAGGCGACGAGGAGCGCCACGTAGCCGGTTACCGCGGTTTCCATTTGGGCCGCCAGGGGAAGATAGGCCAGGGTCACCAGGCCGGTCGCCGCGGCGGCCTGATCCGGCCGGAGCCCCTCCAGGTAGGCCGGGTCGCTACCCATGGCCAAAGCTCGCCAATGCCGCCAGGCAATGATGCTTGTGCAGCTCGCCGTGTCTCATGCGGATGGTTGCCCCCGGGAGGCGTAGTCCGTAGGAGAGGCCGGTCTCGGCGGCGTCCAGCACCTGACGGCAGAGCAGACTCACGCGCTCCTCGACACCGAGGGGGGGCAGGCGCTCCCAGTCGAGCCACACCTCCTCGGCCCGGTCCCCCCCGAACTGCTTGACCACCAGGCCGCGCTCCCGCGCCAGGGCCTTCCAGTCCAGATGCCGAAGGGAGTCGCCCACGCGATAGTCCCGGAAGCCGACGAAGTCGTCGGCTCCCACGCCCCGGTCGCCCTGGGTATTGGGGCGGTAGGCAGCGGCCAGGGGTGGCCGCAGGGTCAGCCGCGCCGGCTGCGGATAGACGGTGACGCGGGCCTCGGCGCGGGCGTAGCACCAGGCCCGGAAAAGACCGACGGGGTAGCGGGTCTCCAGCTGGACCTGGTGGACGGTCTGGTGTCCCCGCCGCTCGGTGGGCAGCCGGACCCGAATCGCCACCTCCCCGCCGGCGGGTATGTCCGCCGGCCGGGACGCCGACGGGCCGATCCGGACGGCTACACCACCCCGCGGCCGGTTTCGATCGTCCGCCAGCCAAATGGAGAAGTCTGCATCCTGGCCCGCGAATACCGGAACCCCGCCGCGCACCAGGACCTGGAGACCAAGCAGGTCGAACCAGCTGTGGTGCATCGCGATCAGGGCGACGGAGCCCATGAGAAAGGTAAACAGCAGCCCCAGGTTGTTCTGATAGTTCAGGGAGCCGATCAGCATGAGCACGAGGACCGAGCCGAAGGCCAGCCCCGCCCCCGTCGGCAGGATGTAGATATGCCGGCGTCCGATCCGCGCGAGACCATCCGAGTCCAGGGGAGCCTGGCGCGCGAGGCTCGCCAGGCTTACTCTCAGCCGCGGCCTCAGGGTCCCCCCGCCGAGGGTGCTCCGGCACCTGGGCGGCTCAGATGCTTGTGCCAGCTTCAAGGCACCGGGACACCGTTCAGGACATGCTCTGCAATGGCGGCGTGTCCCGTGGGTCCGTTGTCGTCCCCGGTGAGGAGGCGGTGCGCGACGCAGGCCGGGATCACCGCCTGCACGTCCTCGGGGACCACGAAATCGCGGCCCGCGAGCAGGGCCCAGGCGCGAGCGCTGCGCAGGAGGCCAACGCCCGCCCTAGGGGATAGGCCGTGGAGGAAGCGCTGCGAGCGCCGAGTGAAATCCAGGACGCGATAGCAGTAGTCGATGATGTCCCTGGACGCGTGGATCCGCTCCGCTCGTTCCTGCAGCTCCAGCAGGTCCGCGCTCGATAGGGCAGCCTGCAGGCGTGCAAGTAACACCCGCCGGTCCTCCCCGGCGAGCAGGGTCTTCTCCTGCTCGGCCGCCGGATAACCGAGCTCGATCCGCATGAGAAACCGGTCGAGCTGTGACTCGGGGAGCGGAAAGGTCCCGATCTGATAGGTCGGGTTCTGGGTCGCGATCACGAAGAAGGGCTGGGGCAGGGGGCGTGTGCGGCCCTCGACCGTTACCTGCCGCTCCTCCATGGACTCCAACAGGGCGCTCTGCGCCTTGGGGGTGGCCCGGTTGATCTCATCGGCAAGCACCAGCTGGGCGAAGATGGGGCCGGGGTGGAAGCGGAAGTCATCGCTTCGCCGCTCGTAGACGGAGACGCCGATGATGTCGGCCGGGAGCAGGTCGCTGGTGAACTGGATGCGAGCGTAGTCCAGCCCCACCAGCTTCGCCAGCAGGTGGGCCAGGGTCGTCTTGCCGACCCCCGGGATGTCCTCCACCAGCAGGTGTCCGTTGGCCAGGAGGCAGGCGAGGGCCAGCCGCAGCTCCCGCTCCTTGCCCAGGATCACCGTGCCGGCCGTGGCCAGGACCCTGTTGAGGTCCGGCGACGACGGTCGGCCGAGGGGCGCGTCCATGACGCTCAGCCTCTGAGGAGAAGCGGGCAGCCCCCGCTCGGCCCCGGGACGAGCCTGTTGGTCGCCGCCTTCAGGCCATCCTCCTGGGGACATCGTGAATGCGATAACATCTTGGCTCGTTAGCTCATCTACACCGGATATGTTGGCAAGAGACCGTTACGACCTCATCGTAGTCGGCGCCGGCCACGCGGGCATCGAGGCGGCCCTCGCGGCGGCCCGTTCCGGGGTGCGCACCCTGCTGCTCACCCACAACATCGAGACCATTGGTCAGATGAGCTGCAACCCGGCGATCGGGGGCATCGGGAAGGGTCACCTCGTCCGGGAGATCGACGCCCTGGGCGGCCTGATGGCCCGGGCCGCCGATGCTGCCGGGATCCAGTTCCGAATCCTCAACGCCCGCAAGGGCCCGGCGGTTCGGGCAACCCGCGCCCAGGCGGACCGCGTCTTGTACAAGGCCGCAGTGCGCCGGGCCGTCGAGCGGCAGGAGAGCCTCCACCTGTTCCAGCAACCGGTGGACGACCTGCTCGTCGAGGACGACCGCGTGGTCGGTGTCTTCACCCAAATGGGCCTGAGCTTCCGCGCGGAGGCGGTCGTGCTCACCGTGGGTACCTTCCTGGGCGGGCGCATCCACATCGGTCTCGCAAATTATGAGGGCGGGCGCGCGGGTGATCCACCCGCGAATGCCCTTGCCAGACGGCTCAGGGCACTTCCGTTTCGTGTCGAGCGTCTCAAAACCGGAACCCCGCCCCGGATTGACGGCCGCACCATCGATTACTCGGTGCTTGAAGGGCAGCCTGGGGACGATCCCGTACCTGTGTTC
>JARRNE010000246.1:0-4734 GCA_037385305.1 Chromatiaceae bacterium
TAGCTGCGGAGAAACTCGTCGACGAGGTGTCGATGCAGGTACAGTCCGTTGTTTTAGCACTCGCGCAGCAAGTCGTTGGAGCTCTGTTTAATCAGAAGACGGCGCTCGACCCAGACGCGCAAGCACCCGAGCTGTCCCGAGAGGAGGATTACGCGTTCTTCGCAGGTCTTGCGGACAGCGCCGTCGGAAGACAAGCAAGCGCCCCTGTACTTGCGCGCCAGAACGATCGTCGCGATATCAGGGTGACGCATACCCGGTCGGGATCGCTTGATTTCCGCCATCTCAGCATAATGAGCGGAATCGTAGCCTCGCTCCATCAGCAACTCGCAGCCCTCACCCTTGACCTGATTGGCCACCGAAGCTCCGAACTGATCCTGAAGCTCGACGATGACGCTGGCGTCGACCCAGATGCCGTCGGGAAATAATTTCGAGAGCAGGGCCGCCCGTCCGACGGCGATGAAGTCGGACAAGATGCAGGTGTCCGCGCTTGCGGTGGTCCTAGTGAACGGCATCGACTTGGGCATCCTGTTCCCAGTCGGAGACCAGATCTCGCATGGCCTTGCGGCCTCTGCCGAGCACTTCGCCGAGGAAAGACATCGATGCCTCCCCTCGCTCCCAGGCGGTTCGTGCCAGGGCCTCGGTGCGACGCCCATAGGCCGGTGGCTCCTGAAGTGCCTCGGGCTCATGCTTGTCCCAGCCGCGTGCCCTGCAGATCGACCATAACCGCGCGTTGTCGGTTTTGTTTAGATACCCCTCCTGGTACAGCCGGGTCAGCATGCCGGTGAAGGAGATCCTGAAGAGTCGCTTTAGCCTGCTCACGTCGGTCGGGCTGATCCGTCCGAGTGGTCCGGCGTGCTGGCGCAAGGCGGCATCCGGCACCAGGAAGGCACCGGCAAAGGTGTTGGCGATCTTCTCCTCCGGCGAAGCGCCTTTGCCGCGGGTGCGATAGCTTCCGCCCGGCTCCCGATAGACGTTTCGGTGAAAGATTAGGTGTGCGTACTCGTGAAGCACGCAGAAGATCTGATGCTCGATCGACAGCGATTCGTGCACATTGACAAATATGCCGGCGCCCAGCGACTCACTGAACGCGGAGAATCCGGACAGGAGGTTTCCGTCCTGCGGTGCGAGCTTGAACGGGATCACGCGCACGTCGATGCTTTCGAGAAGAGCGACGGGGTCGCTTACGGGTGCGCGGTCTCCGACACCGAGCCGGCCGCGCTCTTCTTGGGCGACGGAGCGGACGATGTTCAGCTCCCGTTGCCCGGCCTTAGACAGGGGCTCGGTGGGCGGAAGCCCGTGGTTGATGTTCAATCCGGCAGCGATCTCCAGGTCCGCGATGGCCGCCAGCCGATCCAGCAGGCGTTGCTTCAGCGATGGATCTACATCCTCGGGATTGTCCGCACGGAAGGCGATGGCGGTACCGTCCGACTCCCGCAGATCATAGAAATAGGTTACGGGACGTCCGTAGAGGTTGGCCATGGCGACCAGTTGCACGCCATCGAACGGCACTCTTCCCTGTTCCATATTGGCCAAGGTCTGCCGGGCGATATCCAGCCGTTCCGCGGCAGCAGACTGGGTCAATCCCGCTGCATCCCTCGCTGCGCGCGCACGGACACCCATCAAGGTCTTAATGTCCATTGCCACCCCATACGCGAGTTAAAGAAAACGCACATACACGCATTCTCATCCAATTTAACGTTAGTGTTTTTTAACATCCGCGTCTCCAAAAATACACTTATATGCACATCAGCAAACGCCCATAACACCAGGCGCTGGGTGCGGTACTCGCCGAACTGTTTGATTTCTCCATTCTTCTGAACGCGGAAGGTTTCGGATGGACAGGCGGGGCGGAGGGGTTGGCTGCGGAGGCCGCTCCACGCGCGCGCCTGGCTCCGGCCGTGCCCTTGCTGAGCTTGCTGGTGAACGGCCCAGGGCTGCTCTTAGGGTCTCGGGGATATCCGTGGGGCAGGGATGACACCCACGGGCGGCTCACAGGGCCGCTCAGGCGGCTTGAGGGGGTCAGCGGACCAGCTTGTCGGTGCCAGGAAGCGTGGCGGGGTCGCGGCTTTCGAGATGCCTGCGCAGCGTCCTGGCCTGCTGCTTGGCATAGGCATTGCCCGGCTTTTGGGATTCCTTCGGACGGTCCGCGACGGCGGTAGGCTTGCTCGGAATCGTCAGCCGCTGGCCGCTGTCGGCCATTATGTGTAGGTCCAAACTATGTGAAGTCCCGGCGCCGATTCCCGGGCGGTCATGGGCTCAGGTTGGCCGTTACTTCACATAGTGTGCGGGCAGGCGGGAACCGCTCCAGTACCTCAGGCGATCGATCGATAAGGGTCCTCGGATCGCGCTGGACAGGCTGCCCGGCCGTCTACCGAACAAGCTTTCGCGAATCCGGTCTCCTGGCTCGTGGGAAGAGCGCGCTGTACCCTCTATCCTGGGTCCCGTGAAGGCATTAGGCACCTCGGAAGACCGGAATACTATGTGAAGCTTCACCGCTTTCCGCCAAGCCGTAGCCCAGCAATCAGGCGAACTTCATACGTCTGGCGATTCAAACTCCACATAGTTTGGACCAGCGGCTGTTGACCGCCACCTTCCCTTACTACGAGCTCAAAGAGCCCGGCCGCGGTCCTGGCGGCGGGGTCGTCTACAAGCGCAAGCAGAACCGGAAGGGCGAGGAGGTCGGCGGGCTGGTGCCCCACATCACCCTCAAGTCGATCGCGAACAACGAAGAGCCCAAGATGGAGGTCCTGGTGGACCGGCCGGAGGAGATGAAGGGCATTACGCGGGTTGCCGGGCCTTTCACGATCGAGGCGACCATTCCGGCGGCGGCGGAGATGAACCGGCTTGAGGAGAAGGCCGCAGACCGGGGGGATTTCCCCTCACCCCAAACCCCTCTCCCGGCGGGCGAGGGGCTTTCCCGAGGGAACCCGGCTGCCCATATCGAGCGGATGCTGGAGTTCCTGCGCCGCTCGGAGACGCTGCGGTTGCCGGGAAACGAGACCCTGCACCTGCAGAATGTCCGCCGGCTGACCGACACCGAGCATCTGCATGCGGAGGCGATGCAGCCCGGCGACGGCGAGCGCCGCGTGGCGATCGTATTCGGACCGGAGGACGGGGCGATCGTTTCCGACGTGGTTTTCGAGGCGGCACGGGAGGCGTACTTCCTCAAGCACGACCAGCTGTTCTTCTTCGGCTTCGCCATCCAGGCCAAGGCGCGGGAGCTGATCGGGGACAGGTCGAAGTTGCGCATCCCCTGCACGTATGTGGCCGTAACGCCGGACGTGGTGATGTCTGATCTGCTCAAGACGACTAGGTCGAGCGAGATCTTCTCGGTGACAGGGCTTCCGGACATCGAGGTACGGCGGTCCAGGAAGACGGCAGCGGACGGCTCGCCGCTTTACGAGGTCGAGCTCAAGGGACTCGACATCTTCAATCCCGCCGACATGGAGACCGAGGCCATCGACGGTCGGAATCTGCCCGCCTGGATGCTGGACACCGACTACAACGACCTCTGCTTCTACGCGGCGTAGGTCTTGTTCCCCAAGACTGCGGCCTGGGAGAACCTCGAGCGATCCCTCAAGGCGACCTTCGACGACAGCGTCTGGGACCATCTGGCCGGCGCGGTAAGCGAGCCCTTCGCCCTGGGCGAGCACCGCCGCGTCGCGGTCAAAGTGATCGACGAGCGCGGCAACGAGCTCATGGTGGTGCCGGCGGTGAAGGGCTGAACGCCCGCGCGTCGCCCGTCCTCCCTCGCAATGACTAGGACTGGAGTTGCTACATGAAACTGACGGCCATCATCGAGGGGGAAGACGACGGCTATGTCTCCCTCTGCCCGGAGCTGGACATTGCGTCCCAGGGCGACACTGTAGAGGAAGCCCGCGCCAACTTGCTGGAGGCGCTGGAGCTGTTCTTCGAGACGGCTTCCCCGGAGGAGGTGCAGCAGCGGTTGCATGCCGAGGTGTTCGTGACCCAGGTCGAGGTCGCGGTTGGGTAGACTCAAGGTCCTCTCCGGCGGTGACGAAACCTCCATCATCCAGCGAATACGGCCCCCGCGGGCCGGTCGAGCTCACCGAGCCGATCATCAACTCGCCGTACGACGAGCCGCCTCACCACTGGCACATCGAGGAGGGAAAGCTGCCGGAGAAGCGCGCCGGCAGGCGCCCGGCGAGCTACTTCTTCCGGGTGCCGGAACGGGCCGCGCGGGGGCGCCGCGGCAAAGTTCAGATCACGCTGTTCGAGGAGACGGAGAAGGGTCAGGAGTACCTGCTGGAGCCCGCGAACCTGATCCGCCGGCGGCTGGCCGAATGGAGGCAACGGGATTACGCCGGGGCGAGATCGTGAAGCATCCAGGAGACTTGGCGAAGCTGCTCGACTCTCACTGCTTTGTTGAATTTGCGAAAAGGGACCGCTTTGCCGAGCACACTGTTACCCCCCACCAGATCAAAACGCTCCCAAGAAGAACGGAATGAGCATCGCATTGGCCAGATCGATGAAGAAGGCGCACACCAGCGGGACGATGATGAAGGCCAGGTGCGAGGCGCCGTAGCGCTGGGTGACGGCGGCCATATTGGCCATGGCTGTGGGCGTGGAGCCCAGCGAGATGCCGCCGAAGCCGGAGCAGACCACGGCCGCGTCATAGTTGCGGCCCATGGCTCGGAAGACGATGAAGATATTCACGGCCACGGCCACTGCGAACTGCGCGCTGAGGATCGTGAAGATCGGGCCAGCCAGGTC
>JARRNE010000247.1:0-4730 GCA_037385305.1 Chromatiaceae bacterium
CGGGCTTTTCGGCCGTTTCCGGCATGCTCAGAACCTCTTGTCGAATCCTTCCGATCTGAATCGAAAGGCAGGGGTAACGGAACGCTCTTGGTGGCAACGACGTACAGATTCCAGGGTGGGAGTGACGCCATGACCGTCAGTGCCGGCCGATCAGACGGGAGTCAGCCACTCGGGGTGCTCGTTGCGGCGCCCGTGCACCTGGTCGAAATAGAGGCCTTGCAGCCGCTTGGTGACGGGGCCGCGGCCGCCCTCCCCGATCAGCCGCCTATCCACCTCTCGGATCGGCGTCACCTCGGCGGCGGTACCGGTGAAGAAGGCCTCGTCGGCGATGTAGACCTCGTCTCGGGTGATGCGCTTCTCAACGACGGGAATGCCGAGCTCGGACGCGAGGGCAATGACGGTCTTGCGGGTGATGCCGTCCAGGGCAGAGGTCAGGTCGGGGGTGTAAAGGACGCCCTCCCGCACGATGAAGATGTTCTCGCCGCTGCCTTCCATCACGTAGCCCTCCGCGTCCAGCAGTAGGGCCTCGTCGTAACCGCACTCAAGGGCCTCGTTCAGGGCCAGCATCGAGTTCATGTAGTTGCCGTTGGCCTTGGCCCGGCACATGGTGATGTTCACGTGATGGCGGGTGAAGGAGGACACCTTGATCCGAATCCCGTTCTCCATGTTCTCCTCGCCGAGATAGGTTCCCCAGCTCCAGGCGGCCACCATGCAGTGAACCCGCAGGTTGTCCGCCCGCAGTCCCATGCCCTCGGACCCATAGAAGCACATCGGACGGATATAGGCGGACTCCAGACCGTTCTGCTGCACGACCACCCGCTGGGCCTTGTTGATGGTCCCCCGATCGAACGGCATGGACATCCCTAAGATGTGAGCCGACTTGAAGAGTCGCTCGGTGTGCTCCTCCAAGCGGAAGATCGCCGGACCTGCCGGCGCGCGGTAGGCGCGTACGCCCTCGAAGACGCCCATGCCATAGTGCAGCGTGTGGGTCAGCACGTGGGTGGTGGCCTCACGCCAAGGCACCATCGCGCCGTCCAGCCAGATCAGGCCGTCGCGGTCCGCCATCGTCGTCATTGCAGTCTCCGCATGAACTGGGAAAGCCCGATCCAGGGGCAATGGAGCTCGCGCTCATTCCTCCAACAACCTGCGCCACAGGTCCTGAACTCGCTGCCGCTCCTCTGCCAGACGGTCATGCCCCACCGTGGTGGGCTCATCCAGCAAGGCGCTGCGGTGATAAGCGGCACGCAGCGACTTATAGGCCCGGGCGAGGTCGTCTGCGGCCCCCCGAGGCAGCAGGTCGTGTCGAGACAGGGTCTCCAGGATCCGGATGTTGTCCGTCCAATCCGCCAGGTCGGGATGAGCGCTGGCCCACCGAAGGACCGCGTATTGAACCATAAACTCGATGTCGGCAATACCGCCGGGGCCTTGCTTGAGGTCAAAACCCCCCGGCCTGCTTCGATCGAGCTGCTCGCGCATCCGCGCCCGCATCTCCCGGACCTCCTGCCGCAGCTCGTCGGCCGAACGGGGACGGCACAGAATCTCCCGCCGGACTGCGCGGAAGCGCTCCGACAGCAGGGCATCCCCCGCAATCGGCCTGGCACGCACCAGCGCCTGGTGCTCCCAAGTCCAGGCGCTCGTCGCCTGATACTCCGCGAAGGCGCGCAGGGAGCGCACCAGCAGGCCCTTGCCTCCGTCCGGCCGCAGCCGCGCGTCCACCTCATAGAGGACCCCGGAAGGGGTGTGGGTGGTCATCATGTGGATCATGCGCTGGCCCAGGCGCGCGTAGAACTGCTCGTTGGAAATGGGGTGCCGCCCCTGCGTGGACGCGTAGGGCGCCTCGCCGCCGTGGAGGAACACCAGGTCCAGGTCGGAGCGGTAGCCAAGCTCGATGCCGCCGAGCTTGCCGTAACCGATCACAAGAAGGCCCGTGTCCTGATCCGCCACCCCGGCGGGTCGGCCGTGGCGCCGGGACAGGTGTCTGAAGGCGAGGCCGAGCGCGCGGCGCACCGTGACCTCGGCAATCTCGCTGAGATAGTCGCTGACCACCATTAGCGGGATCGCCCCCGTCAGGTCCGCCGCCGCCACCCGCAGCACATTGCCCTGGGCGAACTGGCGCAGACGTTCCATCTGCTGCTCCAGGTCTTCCGAGTCCAGGGGGGCCAAGAGGACGTCAAGCTCCTGCTCCAGATCGGCACGGCGCAGCGGGGCGAACAGCCGGCGCGGGTCGAGCAGCTCGTCGAGCAACAGGGGTTGGCGGCCGAGCTGCTCCACGACAAAGGGGCTCATTGCACACAGGCGCACGAGCTGGGAGAGGGCGATGGGATGCTCCAGGAGCATCGCCAGGTACGCGCTTCGGCGGACGACGGATTCCAGCAGGTGCAGCACCCGCTGCAGGGCCGAGTCCCGGTTCGGGCAGCTGCTGATCCGCTCCAGCAAGAGCGGCATGAGCTGGGCGAGCCGGGCCGCGCCCTTGGTGCTCAGCCCCTTCCTGGCCGCTGCTTCTCGAAAGCGCTCCAGATGCTGGACGGCGGCCGCCGGATTGCGGAAGCCGGCCTGTGCAAGCAGATCGTACGCCTGACCTTCGTCGACCGTCTGCCGCCATACCGCGGCAAGCCCCCCGGCAACACCGTTATCCTCCGTGTGGGGCGCCGCGAACACGCGGTCGAAATGCGCTTGGACACGTCGGCGGTGGTCGTTCAGGACGGCGGCGAACGCGTCCCAGCCCGGAAAGCCCATTGCGCGCGCCAAGCGTAGCCGGCCCTCCGCGTCCTCGGGCAGGAGATGGGTCTGGCGGTCCTGCCATCCCTGCAGTCGATTCTCGACGCGTCGCAGGAGCTCGTAGGCGGTGCACAGCTCGACCACGACGAAACCAGGCAGGAGCGACTTGTCCCCGAGCAGCCGCAACACGGGCAGGACCGGTCGAATCTGCAGCTCCGGGTCGCGTCCTCCCCGGATGAGCTGGAAGGACTGGGCGATAAACTCGATCTCGCGGATGCCGCCGGGACCGAGCTTGATATTGTCCCTCATGCCCTTGCGGTTGAGGTCCTTGGCGATCAGCCCCTTCATCTCCCGCAGCGACTCGATGGCCCCGAAGTCGAGGTAGCGGCGATAGACGAAAGGGCGGAGCATCGCCATCAGCTGAGCCGCAGCCGTTTGCTCGCCCGCCAGCACGCGCGCCTTGACCATAGCGTAGCGCTCCCACTCCCTCGCCTGGGCCTGGTAGTAGTCGTCCATGGCGCTGAAGCTCATGGCCAAGGGACCCGCCTCGCCAAACGGCCGCAGGCGAGTGTCGACCCGGAAGACGAAGCCGTCCACGGTCGGGGCTTCCAGCGCCTTGACCAACCGCTGAGCGAGGCGGACGAAGAACTGCTCGTTGCTCAGGGGGCGCGGACCGTCCACCTGCCCCGCGGACGGAAAGGCGAAGATCAGGTCGATGTCCGACGACAAATTGAGCTCCCTTGCCCCCAACTTGCCCATGCCCAAGACCAACAGGCCCTGCTCCTTTCCTGCGGCGTCCCTGGGTGTCCCGAGCTCGGCGACGGCCCACTGCTGGAGCCGTGCAAGGGCTTGGCTCACGCAGGCGTCGGCGAGGGCAGTGAGATCCTCCAGGGTCTCCGCTAGGGGGGCGAGTCCGGCGATATCCCGCCAGATGATCCGCACCATCTCCCGGCGGCGAAAGTGCCGCAACGCGCCGGCCAGCGCGGCGTCGTTCTCCATACCTTCGAGCGCGGCGGCGAGCAGCCGGTCCATCTCCTCTGCCCCGCAACGGCTCTGCAGACGGCCCGCTCCCTGGAGATCCGGCAGAAGCTCCGGATGGCGAATTGCACTCTGGGCGACATAGTCGCTCGCCTCAAACACGTGCGGCAGGGCATTGAGGAAAGCGGCATCCTGCGGCACGGCCAGCCCGCGCCCTTGCAGCGCGTCCTCCCAGCTGCGCCGGCGCTCTGCGACCTGGGGGGTCAGCTCTGGGGCTGCCGCCATGGTGAAGCCTTTCGCCTGGGGAAGAAGAATCAGAGGATACGTTGGCTGTCGTCTTAAGGACAATGGCCCAGCCGGGGGGCAGGCAAACCGCAGAGACGCGGAGGACGCAGAGAAGAATGAGAAAAGGAACCGCCAAGTGGCCAAGAGCTTGAAGGACAGCGATCGGCCCGCGGGGGACCAACTGCCGCGTGCCTCGCAGTCGATCCCGCTGAATATCGCCGAAGGCAACGGTCAAGGGACCAATGCCGATCGGCGCCGCTTCTTCGAGATCGCTCGCGGCTCGGCGTTCGAATGCGCATCGATTCAGGACTGTCTCGAAGCCTGCGAAGGACTGGCTGCGGCTCAAGACGCACAGGGTAAGGCAATGCTGACTCGGATCCTTTCGATGCTCACCAAGGTCGGACAGCGAAACCATGAGGTGCGAGAGAATTCCGGCCCTTGCGACAGTTTCGATAACGATAACGATAACGATAACGACAACGACAACGACAACGAATGGACTTGTCCAGCTTGGAAGTGAACTGTTCCTTAGGTCTCTCCGGTCATTGCGCAACCTTCGCGCTTAGCGGTTTTATCCCCCCGTATCGAGGGTAGACCCTGCCTGCCCCACAAATAGTCCTCTTCGCGCCCTCCGCGTCTCTGCGGCTCATTTCCCCCAAAAACACAAGGCCCCGCACCTGCGGGGCCTTGTTCGGACGGATCCGGAAAACGCGGATCAGTAATCCATGTCGCCCATGCCACCGCCGGGC
>JARRNE010000248.1:0-4726 GCA_037385305.1 Chromatiaceae bacterium
GGCCCTCCTGGGAGCTTGGCTGACCCTTGAAGTTGAGGTTCTCCTCGGCGGCGATTGCCGAGGCGAGGGCATTCTTGAGCAGATCGGCCTTGGTCTTGGGGATCAGGACGTGGATGGTGGCGTCTTCCACGCTGCGCTGCTGGATGTCCTGGATGACCGCGCTCTCGGATTCCTGGAAGCCGTAGCGCACCCAGACGCACAGGCCGTCCGTCGCCGGCGGCGGGGACATGCCGTGATGCACCGAGACCTTGCGCTTTACCTTTGCGGCGCCGTGCAGCACGTTGACGCTGGACAGCTCGGTCTGGATGGCCTTGGCGAGCAGCTGGCCGCGCACGGCGGCGATCTGCGGGTCGTTGTTCAGGATCGACGCGCGCCGCTTGCGGTACTCCGACTCCCAGGCCGCGCCCTCGGTGGTCTGGAGGTAATACTCGCCCTCGATCTCCATCAGCACGCCCTCGTTGACCAGATCGGTCACGAGGGCCGGGACCTTGGCGCGCAGCGCGGTGGCCGAGTCGCCGAGGTCGTCGGTCAGCAGGTCGGCGAGGTGCTCGGGGTGGGCGCGCACGCCGATGTCCGCGCCCTCGCGCGGGAGCTTGTTGATGAGAAAGACCAAGGCACAGATGCGGCTGCGCAGGGCGCCGTCGGGGCGGCCCTTCTGCTCCTCGATGATCTCCTGAAAGCGCTTCTGCATCTCCCCGGAGATAACCAGCTCGTTGGCCTGCTGGTCGTAGATGAAGTCGGCAGGGATGATGGCGCCCAAGGGCTTCTCCGCCACCAGGCGGCAGGCCTCGTGGGTGACGCGCAGCTGCGTACGCATCTGGGCCGCCGTGCCGCTCGGGTCGCAGCTGTGCAGGACCCGCTCCCAGAAGCGCCGGCGCACGGGCAGGAGGGGGTAGTCGGGGACGTAGCCTGCGTCGTCTTCCGTGCGCGTGGCGATGCGCGTGGCCTTGAGCTGGCGGCTGATCTCGCCGGCGTGCTTGGAGACGAGGTCATGGATGGACCCCTTGGCCTGCTCCTTCTTCTGCAGGACGACGGTGCGCACCACCTTCTCGACGTCGTTGTCCTTCAGGTGGACCTTGGTGGTGAAGCGGCCCATGAGGCGCTGCAGCGAGGGCGTATCGGTGAGTGCGCTTTGGCCGGTGCCGACCACAAGGACACGGCCGTCCAGCTCCTTGGAGAGGGCCTCCACCACCTCTTGGACGTCGTGGGCAATATCCGGGTTGTTGTTGATGAACTGCTGGACCTCGTCCAGGACCACCACGGTGCAGGGGAGCTGACCGTTGCAGGCGATGGCGCGGCGCAGGGTGGCGAGCATCTCGTCGATGCTGATCTCGTCCACCTTCGGGGGGTATTGGGCGCGCAGCGCCTGGCTGACGTTGGCGATGCCGCCCAGGTGCGGGTAGCTCGCGAGATAGGCCTCGTGCAGGGCCTTCGAGGTGTAGAACTTGCCGAGCTCGCTCACTGGGTCCTTGCCGGCCCCTTGGATGTGGCGGCGGACGGTATCCAGGGTGCCGTCGTCGCGCAGGTCCATGTGCAGACGCGCGAGGGACAGGCTCTCCGGCAGCCCGACGGAGACGAATGCGATGCCGAGCACGCGCAGACGCACGCTGCCGATGCCGGCCTTCATGGTGCCGCCGGCGCTGTGCAGGCCCACCCCCTGCTTGCCGCGGGTGCTCAGCTCCTTGAGGAGATCCGTGATGTCCTCGGGCAGGCGCGCCAGGGTGCGTGCCCTGACGCCGCCGTCGAGTGGGTGGTCGGTCCAGAGATAGCGCAGGACCTTGACCAGATGGGACTTGCCGCAGCCGTAGAAGCCGCTCACCCAGGCCGCCTTTTGCTCCTTGCCGAGGTTGTCCAGATAGCCCTGCAGGATCTTGGCGAGCCCGGCCCGGTATTCGCCTTGGCACACGAAGGTGTCCAGCTCATAGCGCAGGGTGTCGAGGTCTTGCACGTTGTTGCTGGAGACGCCCTCGTTGGCGATTTGCCAGCTGAGCGGGTCTTTCAGGAACAGCTCTCGGGTCTTCATGTCAGGCTTCTGCAAGGATCGGGGTGGCGAGATAGTTCCAGCCGGTGCGGGCACCGAGGAAGCGGTAGGTGTTGCCCTCGCGCTCGCCGGGGAAAAAGAGGAGGACGATGCCGGGCAGCCGGTCGTCCAGTGTGCTCAGGACGGCGGAGACATGGACGAAGTCGTACAGGTCCATGAGCCCGGAGACGGCGAAGACGGTGCGCACGGCTTCCGCTGAGGGGGCGGACTCCAATGCGGCCCGAATCCGGTCCCCCAGGTAACCGATGAAGCCGGGGTCGGCGTAAGACTCGACGATGTCGGGCTCGGCGAGGCAGTCCCGGCGCTCCTCGGGGTCGAAGGTATCCATCCAGTCCGCGAAGGCGCCGTTGAGGTCCAGCCGCTGCCAGTCCAGCCCCTCGTCGCGCGTGGCCATCTCGAACTCGGGGATGCGGTTCGCCAGGCGCCGCTCATCCTCGGGCGGGTAGACGACGAACCAGACCCGCTGGCTAAGGGGCAGATTTCCGCGCGGGGTGAGCGAAACGTGGCGGCGATAGCTCGCGAGGAGCTGATCAATGCGTGCCATGCAGCAATGCCTCCTCTTCCGGGAGCAGCAGGCTGGTGAAGTCGATCTCCGTTACGCCGCCGGCGTGGCGAAAGCGCAGCCAGCCATGGCGGGCGCCGGCCGAGAGGTGGGCGACGATGACGGAGGGGTCCGCCCCGACGAGACGGGCGAAGACCGACGAGGTGAGGATCTCGCCGCGAAGGCCCAGCAGATAGCCAGCGAACATGGCGTAGGTCGAGGCGGCGATGCGGGGTTCTGGTTTCGCTTTGCGCTTGATGGCCTTGCCGGTCAGGTGGCCGGCCGCAGTCCAGGTGGTATTGACGTTCTTTGCCAGCCCAGCGCGCGTAGCAGCGCTGTACCGCTCCGGAAAGGCCGCTTCCACGTGGGTTTCCATGCGTTCCCGGGAGAGTACCTCGCCAGGCTTCAAGTCCTGGATCAGCTCGAAACTCGCGCGCATCTGGGCGTCGCGGCAGAAGGCGCAGGTGAGCGCAAGTAGCGGCAGGCTGTTCGCGTCTTCGGCGGCAAAGCGTCTGAGGACCCGAAACAGCACCAGTGCGGGATCGAGCCCGAAGAGCTCGTAGAGATGCTTCTCCGCCTTGCGGCGGCTGGAGAAGGTGGGCTTCCCAAGAACGTTGTCGTCCACGATGGCTGTGCGGTAGTCCGTCCGGCCGGCGCCGCTGGGTACTGCCGCTAAGAGCATCCGAAGCTCCGGCAACATCATCGAGCGTGCCATGTGGCCGCCGGAGTGGCGCAGCGAGAACCCGAAGCGGGTGGCGCTTGGCGAAATCGTTAACGGGCTAATTTGGCGCTTCCCCCAGACCTTAGAGGGCTTCCGCCGGTAGAGCGGCCGGAGCGAAGCACGTTACCCTCGCGCAGGTAGTTGTCCTGTCGTTGTTTCTTCACCCGATTTTGGCCCTTTTGGCCTTTCCAGTCGACCGTGGACGTGCAAAATCGTGATCGGTCACGGTTGGACGATGGTAAATATCTCGGTCTCTCGGTGAGCCCCAATACGGCTTGGAAAGCCAGCTTCGACCACGAACACGTCGCCGATGGCGACAAGGGGAACATAGATGAAGGATCAGAAGGGCTCCAAGGGGTTCCTGACAAACGGGCGCTGATGCTCATCCTCCGCGGGCGGCGCAAGGTGGGGGCGGAGCAGCAAATGCAGGAATGGCAAGCCGTAGAAGACCATTTCGCATCCGTGTCGCCAGGCGACATCGAGATGGCGCTGGAGGAGCTCAGGAATTCAGAGAAGCGAGAACACCGAGAGCAGGCGGGGAAGGTCCTGGTCGCCTACTTGCTCTGGTGTTGGCGTAAGCAGTACGACTGGGTGTTGCGCAGCGAAAGCGGCACCAAGCGCCGCGAGGTCATGCCAGCCCCGAATCGACCGGGAGCCGCAGGTCCTACCGAAGCCCCCCAACCGGACGGTGAGACCGAGGAAACCATTGCCCCGAGCGGGGGCACGCCTGCACCGAAACCGTTCGGAGCTGGACGCCCTGGCGTCGCGCTGGAGACGTATGTTGTTGAGTTCGCCAAGACCGTCTGTGAACGGATGGCGTCGACCTCCGCAGACCCAGCCGATGTGGAGGACGAACACAAGCTGCCCAAGTGGCGCCGGCCGGACTCAGCTTTCGGGTGGCAAGGAATGCCGGGACAACCGAGCTTTGACGCTTCGTGGCGGACCACGGGAATCGTTGCGTGTGTCGAGTACTTCGCGAGAGGGGGTTTTCCTTGGAAAGAGGCGAAGTCCAAGGCGGCCCATCGCTTCGCTTTGAAGGTCAGCGCGGTGCAGAAGGCGAGCCAAGGTGCCGTACTCCCCTACTACAGGTCGGCGCGCAAGCACAAGGCTCCGGAAGCAGAGTATCCGGAACGCTTCTTCATGATCTTCGCTCGGCCCTGGCCTTCATACGGTCCGACGATCGGGATCTCCGGGTTCGCATGGGCATGGGGCTCAAGGAACTCGGCACGGTGGGGCGAGGACTCTGGATGGAATGGTCGCAAACGTCCCCCAAGTTCCATCCAGCGGATGCGGCCCGGGTGTGTGACTCGCCTAGGAACGATTCAAGAATAACTGAAACACTTTCTTCGAAGGGTGCAATAGCGGAGCGTATTGCACCGAACGTGGCCAACCGCTACATGCGGCGCAATACGGCTAGCGCCTA
>JARRNE010000249.1:0-6623 GCA_037385305.1 Chromatiaceae bacterium
ACGATCGTCCAGGTGGCGTCTTCGGTCAGCAGATCGAAGGCGCTTTGCGACCCATCACGCCAGGGTGTGAAGGTCCCATTGACGAAACACCTGTTCTCGCGCTCAAGGATGTCGTCAGACAGCTGCGTCGCCGATTGGGCCATGACGTGGCTGCTCGCGGACAGTCTGGGCATCAGGAAGACCAGGCATGTTGGCTCGGGCCATTGAAGTGCGAAGAGTTCATAAGCGGTCTCCTTGGCTGGCATATGCGATGCTCCGGTGAGGATAGCGATCTCAGTATCGTTCATATTTCCATTCCTATGCGGTGCCGCACGATGGCCACCGTCCACTGATCAATGCACTCGTGCACCGGCGATTGAATCAGTTCCGTCATCGGGGCACCGCTTCGCGTCCTGGCCTTCCCCGATCGAGCCCCAGGCCAACACATCCGCGATCGTGGCGTCGGCACGCTCCGTGATTCAACGCTCCTTAAAGCCGGGTCGCCGCGCGAGCCATTCATCGACATCTCGGTTGGCTTCAATGAAGTTGGCACGGCACTCGCCCGGCATCAGCCGGAATTGCGGGACCTCAAGCCGCACAACCCGGCCATCCCGATATGCATCGTCGTTATCCCTTTGCCGTCGGGCGAACGATCGGCTCTTTGGCGTCCACTTCGTTCGGCTGGACAATTGCAAACCCGTTCGCCTTGTCGATAATGCCGGGCGGAATGGATCCGGCATCAACCATTGCCTGTATCCTGGATGAAGGCGAGGATATCCGGATTGATAATCTCCGGATGGCTCGTAAACATGCCGTGTGGCAGGCCCTTGTAAGTCTTGAGCTCACCCTTCTTTAGAAGCTTGATGGCGAGCAGTGCGGAGTCGGCGATCGGCACCACCTGATCGTCTTCTCCGTGCAAGATCAGCACTGGCACGTCGATCAGCGTGAGATCCTCGGTGAGGTCGGTTTCCGAGAAGGCTTTGATGCAATCGTAGTGCGCCTTGGCGCCGCCCATCATCCCTTGGCGCCACCAGTTCCTGATCATGCCTTCCGAGACCTTGGCGTCCGGCCGGTTAAAGCCGTAGAAGGGGCCGCTCGCAACGTCGAGGTAAAACTGCGTGCGATTGGCCGCGAACGCGGCGCGATAATCGTCGAACACCTCGATCGGCGTACCACCGGGGTTCTTGTCGCTTCTCACCATGACCGGCGGGATGGCGCTGATCAGCACGGCTTTGGCCACGCGGCCTTTCCCATGCCTGGCGACGTAGCGCGTAACCTCGCCGCCGCCGGTCGAGTGCCCCACGTGGATTGCCTCCTTGAGGCCCAGCATCGCAACGAGTTCGGCCACGTCGGCGGCATAGGTATCCATATCGTTGCCGGTATCGGTCTGCGTCGAGCGGCCGTGGCCGCGTCGGTCGTGAGCAATGACGCGGTAGCCCTTCTGAAGGAAGAACAGCATCTGATTGTCCCAATCATCGGCGCTGAGTGGCCAGCCATGATGAAAGACGATGGGCTGCCCTGACCCCCAGTCCTTGTAGAAAATTTGCGTGCCGTCTTTGGTCGTGAACGTCTTCATGATCGAGTCTCCTTTAAGTTACTTTTAAGTCACTTTCGAGGTCATCGCGCCGAACAGTTGAGTGGCCGGTGCGGAAGATTGGTGGATACCCTCATTCGCGAACAGGCGTGGCGGCGGCAAACTCTTTGCGGGTGAACGATGATGGCCTGGGCCATCGTGTGCTTCTGCTCAGGTGTGAAGACACCATCGGCCAGCTTGATGTAGACGAATGGCATGACACTGCTCCTTCATGTTTGGCGTGAAGGCGCGCCGTTGCGTGTTGCGTGTCAATCGGCGACATCCACGACGATTTTGCCGGTGGCGCTTCGGTTTTCGATTTCACGGTGCGCCTCGGCCGCGGAATCGAGTGTGAATCGGCGCGGGTCGACGAGTGGCATGACCTTGCCGGACTCTGCAAGACGTCTCGCCTCGCGCAAAATTTGGCCATGGTGCGCTCGGCCCTGGCCGGTCAGCATCGGCAGCAGCGTAAAGACGCCGGAATAACTGGCAGCACGGAACGAAAGCGGTGCAAGCGAGTGGGTGCCCCAACCGAGACAACTGATAACGTGGCCAAAGCGCCTGACGGCGTTGAACGAGGCATCCAGCGTAGCGCCCCCTACGGTGTCGTAGACTATGTCGAAGCCCCGGCCGCCGGTGTGGTCGTCGACGTATTCTTCGACGGTCGTTTGGCGATAGTCGATTGGCGTCGCACCCAGCTGCTCAATACGACTCTGCTTCGCGCCCGCGTCCGCCGCGAATACCTCTGCACCGAAGGCGCGAGCGATCTGGATTGCCATATGGCCGACACCCCCGGCGCCATGGATCAGTACCCTCTGCCGCGCCTGGACCTGGGCACGGTCCACCAGGCCCTCCCAGGCCGTGATGAATGGGAGGGGGAGGGCGGCAACTTCGCGCATGCCGAGATTGGTTGGCCTTGGCGCCAGTAGATCGACGTCTACGACGGCGAAGCTCGCGAGAGAACCCTGCAAACCACCTACGCCACCGGTCAGTCCATAGACCTCGTCGCCCAGGGTGAAGTCGGTCACGCGGGGACCGACCATCTCGACGATTCCAGCCAGATCCATCCCGAGAATTGCTGGGAAGGGATGCTTCGCATGTGGCGCGTTTCCGCTCCTGATCTTCAGATCAAGTGCATTGACCCCGCTAGCCTTTATTCGGACCAGCACCTGTCCCGGTCCGGGCGGGGGTCGAGTGACCGTCGTACGGACGAAGGGTGCGTTGATGCCGTGAAGGACGAGTGCATCCATCGAAGCTTCTGGGATCATGATCTGTACGCCCCTTGTGCGACTGCTTGCCGAAATACTCGGCGTCGCAGCAGATCATGTCACCGGAGTGCATTCGCGGCCAGTGAATTGCTGTGAATTGTTGTGAAGTGGCGTGCGCCCTGTTTCCAGGGCAGAACAAGTCAGTAGAGGTAGGGCGTCTAAGACAGTTCATTCAGGAGCGAGCTTGCGATCTGTAAATCTGCCGTCGTGAAACCCTCACTAAACCGGTGGTAGACTTCGGCCAACGAATCGTGTGCCTGCCTGACGTGCTTCCGGTCGCGCTGCAATCGGGCAAGGCTGGTGGCGGCTCGCAACTCCCATGACAAAGCCCCTTGCCGACGCGCCCATTCAATGGATTGCAGAAAGTACTGATCGGCGACCACGGTATCCGCACCATCCGTCTGCAAAAATAGCTCTCCCTTGAGGCGCAGGAGTTCGGCGATGCACCAAAGCTCCTCTTTTTCCTCACAGCGCTGAAGGCCCTGATCAATGGCCGCGCGGCCCTCGGGTATGCGCCCGGCGCCGGCGAAGCCCTCGGCAAGAAAGCACAAAAATCCGGTGACATAGTGAGCAAACAACCTGCATTCCTGTAGCTCGTCCAGCGCGTTGGCAAGCAGCCGTAGGCCGCCTACAAAATCGCCTTGCTTGATGAATAGCGCCCCCTGCCAGCAGCGCCCAAATACGCTCCATGGACCAAGTGCGTGTTTGGCTGCATGATCGAGCAATATCTTTACGGACCACTCGGCGGTAGCGAGATCGCCCGTCAGCAGCGAGACAGGACATGCGCCTTTGGAAAGAGCTTCGCACAGCGAAATGGCGTGGCTGGTGGATTGTGCTTTCTCGACACCACTTTGGGCGGCATACGCCGCTTGGTCAGGAAAACCCTGCAGCCAGAGCGTTTTCGCAAGAAGCGCGCTCGACCCTATAGCTTGACAAAATCGGGAACGGTTTGCGCTTACTGGGTCGGGTGCGAGAACGGCATGAGAACCAAGCTTGCGATCAATGTGGCGCCGTGCACCGGTAAGGTCGCCCATGCACAACAGTGGAAAACCGATCAGCCGTTCACCAATGCACTGGTCCGCAGCGCTTTCCGCAATGTCTCTGAACCGCTGCCCTGTGCGGAGCGCCGCTCGATATTCACCCGCCCCACTCTGACAGAACCACAAGCCCCAAAGCGCTTCCAGCTGGTCCTCGGTATCGTCAAGGTCTTCGGCTATTTTCAAGGCCTTTGCCCACGCTGCAGACGCCTGTGGAGCAAGACCAATTGTGAACACCCGCGATAACCCCAATGCCCTGTAGAGTTGCATCACATTACGCGCTTGAGCGTCCCGGTTTGTTTCCGACGTAATGCATTGCAACGCGCGCTGGACCCGGTCACGACATTCGTCAACCAACGACAACTGAAACCAGAGCGGGATAGCCGCGACGGTGAGTGAGGTACACACGGCCGGATCGCCCCGGGGTGAACGCGCCCAGTCGAGCGCCATTTGGATGTTGTTAATGTGACCGCCGTAACGGCTTAGCCATTCAGGTCCGGATACGTCTTCCAATTCGCTTAGAGCATGATCGAGAATACTGCATAGATATGCGGCAAGGCGTCGTACGACAGGATCGAGGTCTTCGCTCTCGTAAAGCTTTGCTAATGCATAGGCACGCGTTGTGTCGAGCAACCGGTAGCACGCGACCGTACCATTTGTATTTGCGACCACAAGTGACTTCGCGATCAGATTTGCAAGAGTGCAGGAAACATCGGCGTCAGCCTGGTCGACATCTGTCACTACCGCGCTGGCCGAGTCGAACGTAAAATCTCCCGAGAAAACTGCCAAGTGGCGCAGGAGCCTCTGCTCGGTGTCCGAAAGGGAGTCGTAGCTCCAGTCGAGTGTGGCGCGGCGCATCGCGATCGTCCAACTCAAACACATCGCCACTGGAAGCTGCGCGTTCGACGAAGAGCTGGACGGCGGAGAAAGTCAGGGCCTCAGCGGCTGTCAGCCCTGCCGACACCGGAGGCGTTTCCAGCGGCAATAGTCGATAGACGCTTTCTCCCTCCGCGCGCAACGCCTCGCGACTGGTCGCCAGAATACGAATGCCCGTAGTTCCTTTGAGCAGCGTCTCAGCCAGAATAGCGACCGCTTCGATGACTTGCTCGCAACTGTCGAAAACGAGCAGCATTTGCCTCTGCCGAAGAAATGCGACGACATCCGAAAGTGGCTCTTCTGAAACATGGGCAAGGCCGAGTGCGCAGGCCAAGACGCCCGAGACTAGCTGGGGATCTTTCAGGGGAGCAAGGTCGAGAAAACAGACGCCGTCCTCGAAAGACCCGGCTAGCTCCTCGGCGACTGCCAGACAGACCGTCGTCTTGCCGATTCCACCCGCCCCCACAATTGTCGCAAGACGGTAACGGTGAAAACGTCCGCTTACAGCACTGATGGCAGTGTCGCGTCCGATGGGCCGCGTTAGGCATACGGGAACGTTGCTTCTGCGGTCCGCGACGGGGGTTGGCATCACCCTGGGGTCAGAATACGAGGTCGGGGCGACGAAGCGATAGCCACGGCCCGGCACGGTGACGATATAGCGGGCGCCATCTCGGCCATCGCGAAGCGCCTTCCTAAGTGAAGCAACCTGGGCTCTAAGGTTTGACTCCTCCACGATCACGCTAGGCCACGCGGTCGCGACCAGTTCATTCTTTGTGACCAATTCTCCAGAGCGACCAGTCAATGAAATGAGGATGTCGAGGGCCCGTGCGCCTAAGTGGACTGGTTTGTCACCCTCGAGCAAGACGTGTTGGCCGGGTTGCAGACAAAACGGACCGAATGAGATCGTCTGATCGATTCGAGACTCCGGCTGTTGCGACACATCAACCATTCGGTGACATAGCTCCGGTTCAAGCATCAAGAGACTATATTATGTCCTTATTCCAAGGAGAACAGTTCCGGCCTGGTTCAAGCGAGGGTTACACTTTTGGCCAAGCACCCAAGGCGCAACCCTTTGTTTCAATGGGAATTGAGCCTATTGAGCGCCGAGAAAAGTGTTACCCTCTGCTTGGGATAGTTGAACCATGCCGAAAAGCGGCAGGCAAGAGGAGCGCCAGAGCAGCCGCTGCCGTCCTTATCCATTTCGGTGCGGCCATTCCCCTCCTCCAGGCGAGCACCAATTCTTGTTCCGGCTTCGGCACCGGAGCGCCGACGCGCGAAACCTAACACGTCCTTACCGTCAAGAGTCAACAGTCAATAGATGAATCTTTAGCAACGTTTTAAGGAAGCTCCGCGGCGAAGGGCTCCTGCGGTCCGATCGTCTCGACGGTCACGCCGTAGGCATCGCGAAAGGCGCGGCCCGGCGCCGGCCGGCCGGACCACTTGATCTCGAAGGCCCGCAGGCGATCGCCCTGCCTCACGACCAGATCGACTTCCGACTGGGCGCGAGAGCGCCAGAAGTAGAGCTCGGCCGGCGCGCCGAGCAGGGCGTTGCGCTTGGCCACCTCCGCGATGACCCAGCTCTCCCACAGGGCGCCGATGTCCGGGCGCAGGGCGTCGGTGGAGAAGGCATTCAAGAGCGCATTGCGGATCCCGGTGTCCCAGAAGAAGACCTTGCGGCCCTTGGCGATCTCCTTGCGCGGGTTGGTGCTGAAGGAGGGCAGGCGGAAGATGACGAAGGTCTGCTCCAGCAGCTCCAGGTAGCGCTCCACGGTCGGTCGGGCCATCTGCAGTTGGGTGGCCAGCTCGTTGACCGAGACCTCGGCACCGCTCTGGTGGGCGAGCAGCAGAAGCAAGCGCTTGATGAGGTCCGGCGTCTTCACCAGACCGCTC
>JARRNE010000250.1:0-4706 GCA_037385305.1 Chromatiaceae bacterium
AGCGTGCCGGCTTTTTCGTCCGGAACCAGGTCCGCTTCTGTGCCATACAGGGCTCGCAATAAGCTGCGCGCATCGTCCTCGCGCTGCATCACTTCCCGTGCCATCTGCACCATGGCGGTCTCGGCACGATAGGCCACCATCTTGATCGTATCGATCAGCTGCTTGCTTTGGGTACGCAGTTGCTGGAAGCGTTCCTCCTCGGGAAGCTCGGCGATGGTGAGGTGCCGCTTGACCGCTTTGCGCTGAGCCTTGAGCTCGTCGAGCTCGCTTGTCAGCGTCTCGATCTGCTCTTGGAGTGCGGCCTTCTGGTGCTCGAAGGCCGCGACCTTCTTCGGCTCGATCTCGCCACTGAGTGTCAATGCGCCGAAGACGGCGCGCTTGCGCGTGAGTTGGCCGTTGGTGCTGCGGACCTGCCCGTCGAGCCGGCGATACTCGGGATTGACGACCGGTATGGTGTCAGGAATCTCTTCGGTGCCATAGTCGACCAAGCGATCCAGCCCATAGTGTTCACGCATATAGCGGAAGAAGTTCTCCTGCGACCAACGCGCGAACATTGCCGCGGCCATGGGCCCGGGATCCGAGCGGTAGTCGGTCGACAACACCGCGCTCTGATGGCCGCTCGCGGTGAGCTTGCGGATCTCGCGCACCCACAGCTTCCCCCCAAGGAAGGTGCCCCGCTCGGCGAGCTCCATCTGCACACAGGCCCCGGATGCCAGCTCCACCTGGCACGCCTGGAATTCCTCGCGCGGCCAGTCCGCGCCGGGGTATTTGTGGTAGGTCAGACAGGCAATGCGTTTGTCTTTCATGCGCAGCAGAAACGCCGGGCTATACCCCTCACGGTCGAAGATCAGGGTGAAGCGATGCAGCTTGGCATCGGCCGCCAATTCCTCGCCCGTAGGCTGGTTGGGAATCTCCTTCTCCAGGCGTGGGACAATCTGCTGCTCCAACACCTGGAGCAGGCCCGGATCGACGGCCTGGTTGAGCAGAAAGAAGGGTTGTCCATCCATGGCATTGACCCAGTAGTCGGTGGTGGCGCGCAAACACAGCTTTTGACGCGCCACGTAATGGCGTGGCAGCTGGGTCTGATCACCGTGATAGACGCGCACATGTCCGTCCACGTACAGCACCGAGGCCTTCTCGGGATCTTCTCCCATCCACTGCGCGCACAGCTCGGCGCTCCAGCCGTTGACCTGTTGCTGATCGGACAGCAGGGCCAGCTTCTGACGCACTGTGCGCACTTCTGGAATGCGGTCCAGGCCCAACAGCTTGCCCCATTCCCCGGGCGCACAGTAGCGCAGCTGCTCCAGTGATGGCAGCCTCGCCAAGGCCAGAAAGGCTAACATCAGAAACAGGCTCTCGAGCCCGTAGTAGCCCTTGGGCAGCTGGAAGTATTTCTCGGCTTGATGCAGGAGGCCGATCGCCAACAGCCCCGGCAGCGCGAGCAGCACACCCCCATTGGGGACATCGCAGACGGGCTGAAAGATCGGCGCCACCGCGGTGAGATCCCCGACGCTGGCGGCGATCCGCTCCAACACATTGCGCGCACCTACCCCCATGGGGGCTTGAGCATCCTCGCCGCTGCGTTGACTCTTGGTGCTGGGCGGTGTATCGGGGTCTTTCTTTTTTGCCGGCTTACGCAGACGTCCAGCCCGGATCGCCTTGGCTAAGGTATCCCGCTTCACGCCTAATTGCGCTGCAACCGCCGATGTCTCCAACCCCTCGTCGAGCAGTGCTTGCGCTCTCTCCAATACCTCGGTGGTCAGCACCGCCGGACCGCGGCGCTTCGCCTCCTGATAAAACCCCGCCACGCCCTTCTCCCGATAGCGCTTCACGGCTCGCTTGACACTGATGAGCGTCACACCAAAGGCCCGTGCTACCTCCGCCTGCGTGGCGTTGCCATTGATGCAAAACTGTGCGGTGATCATGCGAAAGGTCGCAACATCATTCTCGTCGTGAATAAAGACCGGCATGCTTCCATTGAAGTAGGTCACTTGTCCATTGCGCTTTTCAAACGCTAATTGCGCGTTGATGTGTTCCACGCCATCAGGAAAAATCGGCAATTGCATCTGTGGCATCGACGGACGATCTCCGAGGAATGAGTTGGCGCCGAACAACACGCATGGAGCCGAATGGAACCACCATTTCGCATCCGCGGCGGCGTCACCTGGTATCGTTTCAGAATCCTACCGAGGCGACAAGCCACGCCCAGCGATTGCGTCCGCTCCGCACACAAGCCTCTGTCCCCATGGGAGTTTCGCCGCCCCTGGGATCGCACAGATCAAGGGGGGAGATCAGGAGGTCTGCAGTAAATACGACCTCCCCACCCCCCTGCTGCGCTCCTCAGCAAGGAGGCACCCACCGTCAGCCTGCCAAGGTGACCATTCCGTCATCGAGCGTTCACCGTTCGTTCAGCGTGAGGGCAGTAACCTGAAGCCGAGAAGCCCGCAGACACACGAATTCGGAGAAGCACCTGACATCCTTAAGGAGGTGACGACCATGAAAAAGTGGATTCTCGCTCTCGGCACCTGCGCAGCCCTCTCGACACTCCCCCTGGGGGCCTTCGCCCACGGCTACGACGCCGGTGACGCCGCGCTCGGCGGACTTGTCGGCGGTGTCGTCGGCGGCCTCATCAGCTCCGGTGTCGTCGCGGCCCCGGTCTACGCCGCACCCGGGCCCGTCGTGGTCGAACGCTACGCGCCCCCACCGGTGGTCGTTGAGAGACCGGCCCCCGTCGTCGTGGAGCGCGGCGAACCGTCGGTTGTCTATTACGATGGCGACCGCCGTGGCTGGTGGGGCCACCGCTGGCGTGAACATGAGTGGCGCAAGCACGAATGGCGTGAGCACCGCTGGCACCATTGGCACCGTCATCACTGGGATGACGACGACTGACACAACGCGCGCGGTGGCGCCGCCTGTCACCGCGGGCCGATGTTCTCGGCCTCAGCGGCGTCTGGCGCCTCGACCCGCATCCACGTACCCAAGACCGCCCGACCCCGCCCCAAAAACCCGACCCTCCATCCAGAACTCGAGAGGTCGTCAGGAGCCCGTGGGCATACAGAATCCGAGAGCTCCCAGGCACCCAGAACTCGAGAGGTTCGGTATCCAACGACCAAGAGGCGAGGTATCTAACGTCCGAGAGGTGCGCCAGACGGCCCCCGCAAGGAACCCCACACGGGCAGCCCTCCTCACCCGTCCGCGGTGTCGGTATCATGTCGTAACGTAATTACGATACGCGTGACTACCAAAGGCACCACCACCGTCCTCCACTACCGCTCGCTTTTCGGCGTCTCTATGGTCGTGGCGTTGTAGTGGCTGTAGCCACCCATCGGACTGATCGTGGTGCTCCCGGTCGTGCCGGTCGTCTTGTCGCTGAACTCGTAGTCCTGGACGACGTTGTGCTTGGAGAGGATGACCTGAAGCGTCTGCTGGCGCGTAGTCATGTTCATCGAAAATGCGAACGGGATTACCGGGATTGGGGTGTTCGCCCCACCAATCCTGGTATTCATGTAGGAGTAGAACAGCATGCGCCGCCCGTCGCCCATCATCGAGTACATAGGTCGGCGGCCCGAGGAGCGCTTCGAGCTGCGCCCGCGTGGTGCGCCGCTTCACGATATGGTTCACCTCGTTTTGCGTGATCTTCGTCCCGCTCGTCGAACCACCTGTCGACATGCAGCCCGCCGTCGTCATCAGCGCAACGCCCGCGCAGAGCGCGACAGACCTCAGTTGTTGTCGCATCGTGTTGTTCCCCTACCCCAACACCTGCTTCGCACACACCCACAACCCCGGCACCTGGCCGGGGTCATCTCGCCGCTCCTTACAGGAGCTGTCCACTTGCCGGCTCTTTCACCGCGTTCCTCGTGAAAGCCCTCAGCAAGTCTTGCGCCCGCCCTAGGCGGGCTCACCCCGCTTGCGCTATCCTTACCGTACTATATCGTACCGTAATAACGTAATTACGCTCCCGTACGTTACCCGCCAGCTTCGCGTGCTATTTCCAGCGCGGGGGCTGCTGACCGCTCACCCCCAACTGCTTTGCTAGCACGTCTGTCCGGGCGCGTTTCTCCGGATCATGGGTGGGCGGGCGCAGACGGCGTGTCTCGACTTCCCAGACCCAGCCGCTCACGGTGACGTCCTTTGGGATCAGCGGGTGATTCTTGAAGGTCTCGATGGTCTTTATTAAGGCGGTGTCGACGTCGTCCATCATGCCGATCCATTTGGCAAAGGCCCCTCGGTCGAGCCGCAGCTCCGGAAGGGTCGGATCGAGGGTCAGGTTATCGATGTCGACACCTTTGTCGCGCAGGGCCTTCTCCAAGTCATTGGCATTTGCCGAGAGCATGCCGCACTGTGTGTGCTGAACGATGACGATCTCCTTGGTGCCGAAGAAGTTGCACGTCAACATCGCCGAGCGGATCGCATCGTCGGTGGCAATGCCTCCGGCGTTGCGGAAGCAGTGCGCGTCGCCACCTCCAACTGGTGTGTCGACCCGAATACCGAGAGCCTCATCGACAGGTAAGCGCTCATCCATACAGGCAAGCACCCATAGGCGCCGATTATTGGCTCCATCGGGGCCATAGCGCCGCCGGCTCGCCCAGTGATCATATTGCGCAACGCGTTCTTCCAACTCTTCCTTTAGGGTTGCCATGGTTAGCCTCCTCCGAGACGGTTCTGATCAGATTCGCAGTCTGGGTCAGGAACACCGAACCCGACGC
>JARRNE010000251.1:0-4704 GCA_037385305.1 Chromatiaceae bacterium
CGGAAAAGAAGTGCAATTCGGCCATGAGCAACTCGATGTCTACCGGGTTTCGAGCCGGTATGTGACTTTGGCATACCAAGGGGCCAAGAGCTTGAAGGGCAGCGATCGGCCCGCGCGGGACCAACTGCTGCGTGCCTCGCAGTCGATCCCGCTGAACATCGCCGAAGGCAACGGTCAGGGGACCAATGCCGATCGGCGCCGCTTCTTCGAGATCGCTCGCGGCTCGGCGTTGGAATGCGCATCGATTCAGGACCGTCTCGAAGCCTGCGAAGGACGGGGTGCTGCTCATAACGCACAGGGTAAGGCGATGCTGACTTGGATCGTCTCGATGCTCGCCAAGCGAGGACAGCGAAACCAGGAGGTGCGAGAGAATTCAGTGCCTTACGACAGTTTCGACAACGACAAGGAAGACAAGGAATAGGAGTCCGGCCGTCCGCAGTGCATCCATCAGGATGCTAGCCAGCCGCAGCCTGCCCCGCAAGGGCGGGCAATACGGATCTCGAAGGACATACGTCCGTTACGAAGCTGCGCCTTCTACCGGCCGGGTGGGGGCCGATCCCGCGGCACGGTCCCTGAGCCATTCCAAGATGAAACAGGCAATCTCTTCAGGGGCGTTGAGGTCCAGGCACGGCAGGTCGCGGGCAAGGGTGAATGGCTCGTCGCTGGCGACCGCGATCACGTCCCGGTCCGCCGGGTGGAGCATCGGTTTGCCCAGGCTCGGACGATAGAGCTCCACCTTGGGGATAGCCTCGTGCTTGAAGCCCTCCGCGAGGATCAGGTCGAGGCCTTGGCAGTCGATGCACGGCAGGATGTCGCGCAGGTGCGGCTCTTGTGAGGACAAGCCGCGCTCCTTGATGTAGGCGATGCGCCGCCGGGATGCGATCAGCACCTGATCGGCACCTGCCTTGCGCAGCGCGTAGCTGTCCTTTCCCGGATGGTCGATGTCGAAGCTGTGGTGGGCGTGTTTGACCAGCGCAAGCCGCAGCCCCTCTTCTCTGAGCCGCGGGATAAGCCTGCTGAGCAGCGTGGTCTTCCCCGTGCCGCTGTACGCGCAGAATCCAAGTACGGGCACGGGCGCGGGAGAAGGCCCCATCAAGGCTCCAGCGCCCGTTCCAAGAGGGCCGAGTCCTCGGGCGAGTTGACATTGGCGAAGCCCTCCGCCCGGTCGCTGAAGTCGGCGACCGCGATGCGGTGCGAGGCGTACCAACGATCGATCTTGCGTTCTCCCGCACTCAGGAAGCCCCGAACGCTTGCCGCCAGCGAGACGGGGAGCAGCGCATAGACCGGCTGAAGCCGCTCGCCGTCGGCGGCCACGGCAATCTCTGCCTGGTCGCGGACCAACGCGCGGGACAGACGTTCCACCAAGTCGCCCGGGAGAAAGGGCCCGTCGCAGGGGGCGGTCACGATCCAAGGTGTGGCGGCCGCCGCCATCGCGCTGCAAAAGCCCGCCAGGGGGCCCTGGAATCCCTCCATATCGTCCCTGATGACCGGATGGCCGCAGGCCGCGTACGCCTCCTGGTTTCGGTTCGCATTGATGACCAGGGCGCGGACTTGCGGTGCGAGCGCATCAATCACCCACTTGATCAGGGGTCGCCCGGCGAAGGGCACCAGGCCCTTGTCTTGTCCGCCCATCCGACGTGCCATGCCCCCGGCGAGAATGACGCCGGTAACGGTATCGCGCGAGGGAATGCCGTCGCCCATGCTTCTCTACCCTCTCTCGACCCGGGTGCCCGGCTCAGCGGGATTTCCGCTCCCCATCAGGCGGCACAGTCAGGCGCATAGTCGTTCTACGGTACCGGCGGCAGAACACCGAAAGGCGGGCGAAGAGACAAGCAGGGGAAGCACAGTTCATTCTGCAGCTCGATCCTTGCCCGCAGCGGGATCAGGCCGCTGCAAGGCTGAGACTGACGGACAGGGACCAGCGGCAGCCGAAGCCGCTCCAGGTGCTCGGTGATGCGTCCGAAGACGGTCCCATGGCGACAGCCGCTGGTCACCGTGCGATGCTCGAGCTTCTCTTCGAGGCCGCTGACCCCATCGAAGGTGGTCACCGCCACCGCCTCGCTCGCCCAGTCCACCTGGATGGAGTGCACCGACTCCAGGCAGGGCACCAAGCGCTGGTTGCGCAGGTAGCCGAGCACCAGGAGCTCCGGGTGGGTCCCCCGGGGCCATGAGGGTCACCGCCTCCCGGTTGGCGACATGGATCGTCAACGGCTGCTCGCCAGAGATAAAGCCCGCGCGCTGCTCCCCGTGCTCGTCCAGGGCCGTGACGGGAAATGCGGGCTCAAGGCCCGCATTGGAAAGCGAGGCCGGTAGCGCTGCCGCGGCTCGGGGGGTAGCCATCTCAGCCTCCGGTCACGTTCATGTGCCGAAAGATCACCGGCTGCTCCCGCAGATCGAAGCCATGACCGCGCGGCTTGATGGACATGGCCCTCACGATCGCCCACTTGACCGAATCGTCGTCGGTGGGATTGCCGCGCACTGCCCGGCGCAGGTCCGTGGAGAACTCCTGGCCGAGACAGAGCAGCAAGCGCCCCTCGGAGGTGACCCTCACGCGGTTGCAGTCCCCGCAGAAGTTGTGGCTGTGGGGAGAGATGAAGCCGATCCGGATGTCGTGGCCGGCCACCCGAAAGTAGCGGGAGGGCCCGCCGGTCGTCTCGGTTGTGGGGATCAGCTCGTACCGCGCCTCGATATCCGCGCGGATCTGGTCGCTGCAGTAGTAGGCCTCCGCCCGGTCGTGATCCCCGATGACGCCGAGGGGCATCTCCTCGATGAAGCTGATGTCCAGCCCCCGGCCGACGGCATAGTCCACCAGGTCGATGACCTCACCGTCGTTGCGGTGCTTCAGGATCACGCTGTTGAGCTTGACCCGGCGAAAGCCGGCCGCCAGCGCCCCGTCGATCCCGGCCAGGGTCTTTCCGAGCTGGCCGAGGCGGGTGATGCTGCGGAAGCGTTCGGGGCGGAGGGTATCCAGACTGACGTTCACCCGGGTGACGCCGGCCGCCTTGAGGTCGCGTGCGAACCGCGCGAGCTGAGAGCCGTTCGTCGTCACCGTGAGGTCCCGGATGCCGGGCAGCTCCCCCAGCCGCTGGAACAGCCAGATCACGTTCCGTCGCACCAGGGGCTCGCCGCCGGTGATGCGCAGCTTGGTCACCCCCAGCTCGCTGAAGCACCTCCCGAGCCGGGCCGTCTCCTCGAGGGTCAACAGCTGGCTGCGCGGGAGGAATTGCATGTCCTCCGCCATGCAGTAGACGCAACGCAGATCGCACCGGTCGGTCACCGACAGGCGCACATAGGTGATGTGGCGGCCGAAGCGGTCGATCAGCTGCTCAGGCAGCTCTCCGTTGGTGGCTCGCATGGCTTCGCTGTTCTCCTTAGTGGACCCCTGGGGGGCGGCGATCACCACCCCGTCGGCACCCGGGCGAGTCCGCCCGGACTGAATCCCGCCGCCAATGGCGACGGTAACCCGCCACCAGCTCTGATCCAGAGCAGGATGGGGCTATTTTCTGCGGTTTCATCTATTCCCCTGCAATTGCCGACCTTCCGGCCGCCTCCCCGGGAAGCGCAGATCCTCCCTGCTTGCGCACCACTACGGCATTGCAATGCTCTGATTTCGTTGACAGCGCTCAGCGGACGTTTCCAAAGATCTGGAGCCTTCCTTGGCAGCCCGCTGGCGGGCAGATGGCAGGCAAGGCGCCTTCCCCGCAGTATATGCGTGCCTACGATTTAATTCTCTCGGACACCGTCCAACTTTCAGCGTTCTTCTTGATTTATCTATTGTTTCTGCGCGTCTCGTCCAAAGCAATCCGGCCCCAGGCGGCGCAGAAGGCAAACAAAATCAAGAGCCGCCCTCGGTGTTTTGGACCCCCTTGGCCTATGGTCTGATGTCCGCGGCTACCGTTAATGCGCACGCCGAGCCAAGCACCCGGCGGCCCTGGACATAGACCTTGTCGTTGTCCCCCCGCCGTTGGCCCAGGTGGCGAGCTGCGCGTTGGTGAACTGCCCCCACTGCTTGGCCTCCTCGCAAGGAAAAAAGGTGTCAGGCCCCTATAACGCTCACATGAACATTGCGGCGATGACCGTCTGCATGGCGAAAGCGGCGCTGCGCTTCTCCGGCGGGAAGGCATTGGTGAGGATGGCGAAAGAGGCCGGGAAGGTGATGGCCGCGCCGATCCCCTCCAGACCGCGCGCCGCGATGAGCCATGCTCCCGACGGCACCGCGCCGGCGGCGAGCGACCCGAGCAGGAAGAGTCCCGCCCCCACCGGAAAGATGGCGCGCTGGCCGAGCATGCCGCCCTGACGGCCGCCCGCCGCCACGAAACAGTTAAAGGGCAGGAGATAGGCGTTGACCACCCAGTGGGTGGCGACCAGCGACATCGGCAGCTCCGAGCGCATGCTCGGCAGCGCCACGCCGACCACCGTCTCGTCGAGCACCGCCAGCCCCAGCACGCAGCTGGCAGCACCGAGAATCCAGCGTTGGCGATTGTCCTCTCGGATAGCCTCCCCCTCCCCGCCGCGCGGCGAATCCCCGGTTTCAGTGCCGTCCCGCCCTCTGCGCGACCGTCTCAGCTCTTATCTGCTGGCCGCCCATCAGATCGGCGGCACAGACACCACCACTGCCAGCCTCAAGGTTCCGACGCTGGCGCATGCGGAGGCGCACGCCGTCGGCGATCCGCGCTATGCGGGCATCGTCATCGACGCGGAATC
>JARRNE010000252.1:0-4682 GCA_037385305.1 Chromatiaceae bacterium
ATCGACCCCAACAGCGACACCGTTCTGGCGGAGTCGAACGCAGATGAGCGGGTCGAGCCAGCCAGCCTGACCAAGATCATGACCGCCTATGTCGTGTTCCGTGAGCTCGCCAGTGGCCATCTTGCATTGAAGGATGATGTCCTGATCAGCAAGAAGGCATGGCGTACCGGCGGATCGAAAATGTTTGTGGAGGTGGGCACGCGGGTGTCCGTTGAAGACCTGATCAGGGGCATGATCATCCAGTCCGGTAACGACGCGGCGGTTGCGCTCGCCGAGAAGGTGGCCGGCAGCACTGACACCTTTGCCGACCTGATGAATGCGAACGCCAAGCGCCTCGGCATGACCAACAGCCACTTCGTAAACCCCGACGGGCTCCCGGACCAAAAGCACTACACGACCGCGCGGGACATTGCCAAGGTGACGGCGGCAACCATTCGAGAGTTCCCTCAGTACTACGCCTGGTATGCAGAAAAAGAGTTTGAATTCAACCATATCAAACAGCCCAATCGCAATCTGCTGCTCTGGCGGGACAAGGCCGTCGACGGCGTAAAGACCGGGCACACCAAAGAGGCAGGTTACTGCCTGGTTGCCTCTGCCAAGCAGGACGGCATGCGGCTCATCTCCGTGGTGCTCGGCGCCACGGGAATTGAGGCGCGCACCCGCGACAGCCTGGCCCTGCTCAACTACGGATTCCGCTTCTTCGAGAGCCATAAGCTCTATGGGGCGGGCCGGGAGCTGCAGAAGCTCCGCGTCTGGAACGGGAATATCATGGAGCTGCCGGTGGGGCCGGCGCAGGATGTCTACGTCACCATCCCGCGGCGGACATACGACAATCTGTCTGCGCACATTCGGAAGCAGGCAGAGATAAGGGCGCCTCTTGCCAAGGGGGCGGCAGTCGGAAGCATCGTCGTGCAGCTTTCTGGCAAAGAGGTGCGCAAGATACCGCTGGTGGCCCTCGAGAAGGTGGCCGAGGGGGGTCTGTGGGCTCGTGCCCGAGACAGCGTTCTGCGGTGGTTTTGAACGTGACGGAGGAGGTCTACCTCAATGGCGAGTTCGTGCCGCGCCAGGACGCGCGGATCTCCGTCATGGACCGCGGCTTCTTGTTTGGCGACGGCGTCTACGAGGTGATCCCTGCTTACGGGGGTCGCCTCTTACGCCTCGAGCACCACCTGGATCGCCTCGACAACAGCCTGCAGAGTATTCGTATGTCGAGTCCCCTGTCCCGCTCGGAGTGGATCGCCATTATGGGTCGGCTCCTCGCGGTGGAGTCGGGCGCTGACCAAAGCGTCTACCTCCAGGTGACTCGGGGCGCACCTCCCGAGCGGGACCACTTATTCCCCGGAGGGAGCGATCCGTCGGTGTTTGTTATGGCTCGCCCCTTCAAGCCACGTCGCTCAGAGATCGCCGAGAGGGGGGTGGCGGCGATTACCTTGGAGGACATTCGTTGGCATTGCTGCAACGTCAAGGCAGTAACACTGCTGGCCAATGTTCTCCTGCGCCAAGCCGCCGAGGATGCGGGGGCGGCTGAGGCGATCCTCGTACGCCAAGGCCTTGCCCTGGAGGGCTCCTCCACCAACCTGTTCGCGGTGAAAGGTGGCGAGCTCATCACGCCCCCGAAAGGTGACGCTCTGCTGCCCGGTATTACGCGCGATCTCGTCCTCGAGCTGGCCCATGCAGATGGCATCCCCCATATCGAGCGTGATATCACGGCCTCGGAGCTGGCTCAGGCAGAAGAGGTCTGGCTAACCAGCTCGACCCGGGAGGTCATGCCGGTCACCCGGCTGAACGGCGCCCCCATTGTTGATGGTCTGCCGGGGCCGATCTGGCGGCGCATCGATGCCCTGTATGGCGCATATAAGGCCCGTGTCCGCCGTGGCGACATCTGAGGGAGTTGGGTCTCGGTGACGGTCGCGGTTCGGGCCAACAGCCGGAGCCAGCTTGACGTCCTGTACGGCGACCTGGCCGCCGACGCGCGGGTCTCCTTGGCTTTGTGACCCCTGTGCCGGAGCTCCGTGTTCGCCCCCTCGGCCTGTCCGAGTACGAGCCTACCTGGCGGGCCATGCAGGCCTATACCGCTCGGCGAGGGCCCGAAACCCCAGACGAGCTTTGGCTGGTCGAGCATTCCCCCGTCTACACCTTGGGGCAGGCAGGCCGCCCGGAGCACATTCTGGATCCCCAGTGCATCCCAGTCATCAAGGTCGACCGGGGAGGTCAGGTCACCTATCACGGACCGGGTCAGCTGGTCGCGTACCTCATGCTAGACCTCCACCGGGCGGGCCTCGGGGTGAAGGGTCTGGTGACACTCCTGCAGCGGGTGGTCATGAATCTGCTGGCGGCCTACGGCATCGCGGCGGAAACAACGCCCGGTGCGCCGGGGGTGTATGTGGCGGGTGCGAAGATTGCCTCCCTCGGAATCCGGGTCCGCAACCGCTGCACCTACCACGGACTGGCCCTCAATGTGGATATGCACCTCGAACCCTTTAGCCGCATCAATCCTTGCGGCTACCCCGGACAGGCGGTCACACAGCTGCGGGAGCTTGGGGGGCCGGTGGATCTGAATCGGGTCGGCCGAGACCTTGCCGCCGGGGTGGCGCGCCTTCTGGGCGCCCGAATCCGATGGGAACAAGGCTTGCCTTAGTGAACCCCGCGTCCCGAGGTCTCCGCAGACCCGGCGCGCCCGCTCGCCTCCTGCGGGGCGAGGCTCAATGTCGACCCTTGGCAAAGGCGCCCCGGATGATGTCCCGGATGTTCTGTTCTTTCTGCTCGATGTCCCGAACCAGGGCGAATTGCACCTGGGCCTTGCTCAGATTCTCTCCCGGCTCCCTCACCCGAAAGTATCGGTCACGCTCCAGGTGATCAGTCAGGAATCGCAGCCCGAGCTCAAACGGAACGAGCCAGACGGCTTCGTAGAGGGACTCGACTTCAGATGGGCCGAGGAGTCCGCGGGTCTGTTCCGAGAACGCCGCTAGGAGGCACCGGCAGACGCCCAGATCAAACCGGACCTCGGTGCCGGCCGCTGTTGCCTCGCCTCGGCGGTTGCAGCAAGACCGCAGGCAATCGGCAATGTCGTGCTGGATGAGACCAGGCTGAACCGTGTCCAGATCGACCAGGCTGATTGCCCGCCGACCCCCTTCATCGAACAGGAAGTTGTCGAGCTTCGGATCACCGTGGGTTACCCGTAGTCTGAGCCGACCGTCCTTCCGTGCCTGCTCCAGGACCCCAGCGCCCCCTTCCCGTGCCGCTATGAAGTCTGCCAGATGTCCGACCTCGGGTGACAGCGCGGCGCATTCCGCGTTCCGCAGCACCAGGTGGAGCCGCGCGAGGTAGCCTGGGGTTGAGTGGAACCCTGGTAGGGTGACCGCAAGCGCAGCCGGATCCAAGTCCCGCAGGACCCAATGAAAACGCCCCAAGACCCGGCCGACCTCCCGCGCCTCGTCCGAATGGTCTATCGCCGGCAGGACCCGGGCGCCGGGCACAAAGGTCATCATGCGCCAGATTCCGCCGTTCACGCCGCGAAGGCAGGCGGACCCGTCCGAGGCGGGCACGAGCCGAGGGATCTGGACGTCCCCAAGGGGGAGGCGCGCCAAGTGCCGCATCAGGACCAGCAGGTTGTCCATGATGCGCTCGGGGTAGGGGAAGACTCGGTCGTTGATCCGCTGGAGGACGTATCTTGCGCTGCCGGCGGTAACGACAAAGGTGTCGTTAATGAGTCCGGCCCCAAGGGGGGCAATGGATTCCACGGGGCCTGGCAGCCCAAACCGGCTGGCCACCTGACGCAGCGTCTCGGCGGACGGGTCGCACCCCGTTCGGTCCCCGGCGGGGACGCCCTTCTCGGGTTGTCCGCTGGCGGATCTGCGCTGGGGAGCCATGTAGCGGCGGAGCCACGCTGCGGGATCAGCCGCCAGTGACGGGCGGAAAGAAGGCCACCTCGTCCCCATCGTGAACGACGGTTTCCGGTCGAGCCATCTCCTGGTTCACGGCCGCCTTGACGCCCTGCCGGGGATCGAGCATGTCCTGCCACGGATCGCCTCGCGCGCGGAGCCGGGTCGCGATATCGGCGACGGTTAGAAGCCCGCCCCCGGGAACCAGCTCCTCCCGATCGGTCCCGAGTTGCTCCCGCAGGCGAGCAAAGTAGAGGACCCGAATCATGCGAGGATCTCGCTGAACGGAATGAACCGGACCTTGTCGCCCTTTTTTAACGCTTGTCCCTCGGGGATCACCGCCAGACCCTTCGCCCAGGTGACCGATGAGAGCACGCCGGAGGAGCGGCTGGGGTGGACCTGAACGAGTGTCTCCCCATCCGCAACTACCTTCAGGCGGGCCCGCAGGAACTCCCGGCGGCTGGCCGGGCGCGGCCAATCAACGTCCGCCCGGGCTGTGATGGTCGGGGGATCGAGGAGACCGGTGACGCCCTGCATGCGGAGGATAAAGGGGCGGGCGAAGAGGCAGAAGGTCGTGAACAGGGACACGGGGTTTCCGGGACTGCCGATGAAGGGAGTCCTGCGGGGACCAACGTGTCCGAAGGCGACGGGCTTCCCGGGGCGGATGGCGATATTCCAGAGCTCAAGGCTGCCGAGCCTCTCGACTGCTGACTTCACGTGATCTTCCTCACCCACCGACACCCCGCCGCTTGCGATCAGGAGGTCCGCCTGCTTGGCCCCCCGGTCCAAGGCCGCCACAGT
>JARRNE010000253.1:0-4677 GCA_037385305.1 Chromatiaceae bacterium
GTTGACCACCAGGAAAGGATCGGGACCCAGCAGGGGCAGGGCCCGGAAGATGCCGCCGCCGGTCCCCAGCGCCCGGCCCTCAGGGGAGTAGCGGATCTCCACCCCCCAACGGGAGCCGTCGCCCAGGCGCTCCTCGATCTGCCCGCCCAGATGGGCGTGGTTGATCACCAGGTGTCTGAGCCCGGCCGCCGCCAGGCCTCGGATGAGGTGGAGGATGAGGGGCTTGCCTCCCGCCCGGAGCAGGGGCTTCGGGACCCTGTCGGTGAGTGGACGCATGCGCTCGCCGCGGCCCGCGGCGAGGATTATGGCGCGCATCGGCCCTGGGTATCCGCCGAACGGGAGACCGGAATCAGCCTCGCATGGAGTCGAAGAACTCGCCGTTGGTCTTGGTGGCCTTCAGCTTGTCGTGGAGAAACTCCATAGCGGCCAGCTCGTCCATGGGGTGCAGGATCTTGCGCAGGATCCACATCTTCTGCAGCTCCGAGGGGTCCATCAGGAGCTCCTCGCGGCGGGTGCCGGAGCGGTTGATGTTGATGGAGGGGAAGATGCGCTTCTCCGCGATGCGCCGGTCGAGGTGGATCTCCATGTTGCCGGTGCCCTTGAACTCCTCGTAGATCACGTCGTCCATGCGCGACCCGGTGTCCACCAGGGCGGTGGCAATGATGGTGAGGGACCCGCCCTCTTCCACGTTGCGGGCCGCCCCGAAGAACCGTTTGGGGCGCTGCAGGGCGTTGGCGTCCACGCCGCCGGTGAGGACCTTGCCCGAGGAGGGCACCACCGTGTTGTAGGCGCGGGCCAGCCGGGTGATGGAGTCGAGCAGGATCACCACGTCCCGCTTGTGCTCCACCAGGCGCTTTGCCTTCTCGATGACCATCTCAGCCACCTGCACGTGCCGCGTGGCGGGCTCGTCGAAGGTGGAGGAGATGACCTCCCCGCGCACGGAGCGGGCCATCTCGGTGACCTCCTCGGGCCGCTCGTCGATGAGGAGCACGATCAGGTAGCAGTCCGGGTGGTTGTGGGCGATGGACTGGGCGATGTTCTGCAGCATCATGGTCTTGCCCGCCTTCGGGGGAGAGACCACCAGGCCGCGCTGTCCCTTGCCGATGGGGGCGACCAGGTCGATGGTGCGGGCGGTGATGTCTTCAGTGCTGCCGTTGCCGATCTCGAGCTTCAGTCGCCTGTTGGCAAAGAGCGGCGTGAAGTTCTCGAACAGAATCTTGTTCTTCGCGTTCTCGGGCCGATCGAAGTTGATGTCGTTGACCTTGAGCAGGGCGAAGTAGCGCTCCCCGTCCTTCGGGGGCCGGATCTTGCCGGAGATGGTGTCTCCGGTGCGCAGGCTGAAGCGTCGGATCTGGCTGGGGGAGACGTAGATATCGTCCGGTCCGGCCAGGTAAGAGGCATCCCCCGAGCGCAGAAAGCCGAAACCGTCTTGAAGGATCTCCAGGACCCCATCCCCGTAAATGTCCTCACCCTTTTTCGCCTGCGCCTTGAGGATGGCGAAGATAAGGTCCTGCTTGCGCGATCTGCCGACGCCTTCGATCTCCATGGACTGCGCCAGCTCCACCAGTTCGGGAACCGGCATCTTCTTCAATTCGGTCAGGTTCATGAGGTATTCTGAGGTAATGACACGGGTTCTTTCCCGACGTCTCGCCGCCCGATGTGGGGCGCGCGGCGAGGCGGAGACGGCTGGTCTATCGGCAGAACGGGGCGCCAGAGGGGATCGCCCCATTGGGCGTACGTCTAAGGGTTGTGGCGGACGGGTTGAGCCTCTTGCCGGAGTACTGTCAAAGGTTGCTGTCGATGAAGGCGGTGAGCTGGGACTTGGAGACGGCGCCAACCTTGGTTGCCTCGACCTCTCCCTGCTTGAACAGCATCAGCGTCGGAATGCCGCGGATTCCGTAGCGTGGCGGCGTCGACGGATTCTCGTCTATGTTGAGCTTTGCCACTTTGATCTTGCCCACATATTCCTCGGCGATCTCGTCGAGCACCGGAGCAATCATTTTGCAGGGACCGCACCAATCCGCCCAGTAGTCCACGAGCACGGGGGCGAAAGATTGCAAGACTTCTTGCTCAAAGGAGTCATCCGTCACATGGACGATGCGGTCGCTCACTGAGGTAGTCTCCCGTTGACTTGGCCTAACGGATACAGATTGGCCCTGTGGGCGCTGTGCGCAAGGGCAGAGGAGCCGGGGGGCGAGTTGTTGTTGGGATGTCCCCTTGGGTAAGATGCTATTTCAGCCAAGAAATATCAAATTTGCAAGTCCTCGGCACGAGAGGACGATTAGCCAGCAGCCACCTCCCTCCATGCCTCAGACACACCTAACGGACATCCCGTTCGATTCCTTCAAGCTCGACCACCGCATTCTGCAGGGTCTCGCGGACGCCGGGTTTGTCCGCTGTACGCCGATCCAGGCCGAGGCGCTCCCAATCGTCTTGGCGGGGCACGATGTGGCCGGCCAGGCCCAGACGGGGACCGGCAAGACCGCCGCCTTTCTGGTTGCCGCCCTTCAGCGCCTGCTGATCCGTCCCGCGTCCGCGGAGCGCCGGGCCACCCAGCCGCGTGCCTTCATTGTCGCCCCCACCCGGGAGCTCGCCGTCCAGATCCACAAGGATACCCTGGTGCTCGCACGTCACACGGGCTTCCGTGCCGGCCTGGCATACGGGGGTACCGGCTATCAAGAGCAGCGCGACGACCTTGCCCAAGGGGTGGACATCCTGATCGGAACCCCGGGTCGGCTGATTGACTATTACAAACAGCGCGTGTTCGACCTTGGCCAGGTGAAGGTCGTGGTGATCGACGAGGCGGACCGCATGTTCGACCTCGGCTTCATCAAGGATATCCGGTATCTCCTACGACGTATGCCGCGACCGGAGAAGCGTCTCGGGATGCTGTTCTCGGCGACCCTCTCCTACCGGGTGACGGAGCTCGCCTACGAGCACATGAACGACCCGACCTTGATCAAGGTCGAGCCGGACCAGGTCACCGTGGAGCGGGTCGACCAGCGCTGCTACATGACCGCGAACGAGGAGAAGATCCCGCTCTTGATCGGTCTGCTGCAGCGCATCGAGAACGGGCGCGTGATGGTCTTCGCCAACACCAAGCGCGAGACCGAGCGCATCTGGGGCTACCTGGCGGGCAACGGCCTCAGCGCGGCGATCCTCTCCGGGGACGTGCCCCAGACGAAGCGTCTGAAGCTGCTGCGGCAGTTCCAGGAGGGGAAGCTGCCGATCCTGGTGGCCACCGACGTGGCCGCCCGCGGACTGCACATCCCGGACGTCACCCACGTCATCAACTACGATCTGCCGGAGGACGCGGAGGACTACGTCCATCGCATCGGCCGCACTGCCCGGGCCGGCGCCGCCGGGGACGCCATCAGCTTCGTATGCGAGACCTACGCATTCTGCCTGCCGGACATCGAGGACTTCATCGGGATCAAGATCCGCGTGGAGCCGGTGGCTCCGCACCTGCTGGCGGAGGTGGATCCGAGGAGCTTCGTCCGTCCCGAGCGTCGGCACCGTCACAAGGACAAGCATGAGGGGCATGGCGGCCGGCACAAGGGCAAGGGCACGCCGGCGACGCGTGAGCACGCGAAGGCGGAGGCCCATGCCGTGGACGCCGAGCCCGACGGCAAGAAACGCCGCCGTCGGCGCGCTCGCAAGACCGCAGGCGCCGGCGAGCACGCAGCGCCCCCACCGACCTGAACCGAAGCGGGTTAGGAGTCACGAAGTCCGGGCAGCAGGTCGGAGAATTGACTGATCGCGGAGAACCCTTCCGCTTCCCGTGCCGGCACGGTGGAATCGGGCCTCAGCACCGCGAGAAGCCAACGGAACCCGTACGCGCGCGCGGACCTGAGGACTGCGACGCTGTCGTCGATGAAGAGGGTGCAGGACGGGTCGAAGGGCTCCAGGGTCTGCACCCGAGGCCAAAACTGCGCCGCCTCCTTCGGTACGGCCAGATCATGGGAGCAGATGATGCGGTCGAGATACCCCGCCAAGCGCGTCTTCTCCATCTTGAGGGCGATGGACTTCCGGTGCGCATTGGTCACCAGCACGCGGCGCTTGCCGCGTCCCGCCAGGGCCTCCAGGAAGTCTGTCACATGGGGATGAACGGCGATCAGGTGATCCACCTCTTCCTTCAGCAGGGCGATGTCGAGTCCCAGCTCCTCGCTCCAGTGATCGACGCAGTACCACTCGAGCGTCCCTTCCCGGCTGCGGTAACGGCCCAGCAGCTCCGAGCGCGCCTGATCGTAGGACAGGCCGCGCGCTTCGGCGAATCGGCGCGGGACGTGCTCCAGCCAGAAGTGGTTGTCGAAATGCAGGTCCAGCAGCGTGCCGTCCATGTCGAGGAAGACGCTGTCTACGGCGTTCCAGTCGATCATGTGCATTGTTAAGAAGGAGACCACTGCGATGTCGGATAGCATATACCCTTGTCGTCGGGTCTTCGTTCTACGGGGAGCGCCCCCTCACAAGGCCCTGGCTCGATGGCGAGAACGCCGCCCGGAGGCGGGCCCTGCCAAGCCCTCCGTGCAGCTCCGGCGGCGTTGGCCCTGAGGAGAGCAGGCTGCATGGGAACGCGACCCAGGATACTCCGCCGCAGGATCGTCGCCGAGAGCCGCGTCTTTCGGGTCGAAGAGGTCGAGCTGGAGTTCGCCAACGGAACGCGTCGGGTCTTCGAGC
>JARRNE010000254.1:0-8317 GCA_037385305.1 Chromatiaceae bacterium
CGATCAGCAGGATCATCAGCGTCAACGAAGCGCAGTCGGACAAGGCTTAGCTTTGCCGCTTGCGCTACTGCGCCCGCCCTCCGTTCGCCCTGGAGCGAATCGAGCAGGTCAACCAGCACCGAGTCGGTTACCACGCACTGGCAAAGCCGGAGTCCGAGTACGTCTCCGACCAGGAACTGCAGTGGTAACCCTTCCCGTCCCTCGGCTCTCGGGGCGGCGCGCGCGCCCTTGCTTGCAGGCTCCGTCGGTGGCAGCGCCTCGCCTAATCCCCCCGGCGTGCGGTTGGATTTCCTTCCGTATCCGTATTCAGACGCTCGCCAGGATAGCGTCCACGCTGGCCTTGGCGTCGCCGAAGAGCATGCGGGTGTTCTCCTCGAAGAAGAGGGGATTCGCCACCCCGGCATAGCCGGTTGCCATACTGCGCTTCATGACCACCACGGTCTTGGCCTTCCAGACCTCCAGGACCGGCATCCCGGCGATGGGGCTGCCGGGGTCGGTCTGGGCCGAGGGGTTGACGATGTCGTTGGCGCCGATGACTAGGACGGCATCCGTCTCCGGGAAGTCCTTGTTGATCTCGTCCATCTCCAGCACGATGTCATAGGGCACCTTGGCCTCGGCCAGGAGCACGTTCATGTGACCTGGCATGCGTCCGGCCACCGGGTGGATGGCGAAGTGCACCTGGACACCCTTATCGCGCAGATTCCTGGTGATGTCGTTGATGGCGTGCTGGGCCTGGGCGACGGCCATCCCATAGCCAGGGACGATGATCACGCTCTTGGCGTCCTTGAGCAGTTCCGCGGTCTCCTGGGCGGAGACGGCCACGACCTCGCCCTGCTCGCCGCCGGCGGCGACCGCCCCGCCCACAGCGCCGAAGCCGCCGGCAATGACCGCGACGAACTTGCGGTTCATGGCCCGGCACATGATGTAGGAGAGGATGGCGCCGGAGCTGCCCACCAGCGCACCGGTAACGATCAGCAGGTCGTTGGAGAGCATGAAGCCGGTGGCCGCCGCCGCCCAGCCCGAGTAGCTGTTGAGCATGGAGATGACGACCGGCATGTCGGCACCGCCGATGGCCATCACCATGTGCACGCCGAAGGCGAAGGCGACCAGGGTCATGACGATCAGCGGAACCAGGCCGCTATGGCCTTCGGCGCCCACGAAGTGGACGCCCAGCCAGAGGCAGATCAGCCCCAGGCCCAGGTTGAGCCAGTGCCGGCCCGGCAGGGCCAGGGGCTTGCTGGTGATGCGCGCGCTCAGCTTGCCGAAGGCGATGACCGACCCGGTGAAGGTGACCGCGCCGATCAGGACCCCGAGGTAGATCTCCACCTCGTGGATGGTCTTCTCGACGCCTTCGAAGTGGGCCGCCGGGTCCAGATAGCTGGCGAAGCCCACCAGCACGGCCGCCAGACCCACGAAGCTGTGCAGCATGGCGACCAGCTCAGGCATCTGGGTCATCTGCACCCGGGAGGCCACGAAGACCCCGGCGATAGCGCCCACGAGCATGCACAAGCCCAGGATGCCGTAGCTGGTCACCTGGGCACCCCCGATGGTGGCGATCAGGGCGATGGCCATCCCGATGATGCCGTAGACGTTGCCGCGGCGGGCGGTCTCCTGGTTGCTCAGCCCCCCCAGGGCCAGGATGAAGAGGACGCTGGCGGCTATGTATGCGGTGGTGAGAACGCCTTCAGTCATTAGCCTACCCCCTCACTTCCTGAACATGTGCAGCATGCGCTGGGTGACGTAGAAGCCGCCGAAGACGTTGACGGTTGCGATCAGGATCGAAATCGCCGCCAAGGTCACCACCAGCCCCGAGGGATTGGATATCTGCAACAGGGCGCCGATGACGATGATGCCGCTGATGGCGTTGGTGACGCTCATGAGAGGTGTGTGCAGGGCGGGGGTCACGTTCCAGATCACCATGTAGCCTATGAAGCAGGCGAGGACGAACACCGTGAAGTGGGACAGGAAGGCGGACGGAGCCAGGCTCCCCAAGCCGAGCAGCGCCAGGATCCCGACACCCATCGAATTCGCAGTGGCCAGTCCCTTTGGCTTCTCTTCCCCCAGCACGGCCGCCTGGGGCGCGGTAGCGGTCGCCATCTCCTTCTTCGGGGGCGGGGCCGCTGTCAGCTTGGGGGGTGGGGGCGGCCAGGTGATCTCGCCGTCTTTGATCACTGTCACGCCGCGGATTACCTCGTCCTCCATGTTGACGTGGATCTGCCCGTCCTTGTTGGGCGTCAGGTCGGCCAGGAGGTGGCGCAAGTTGGTGCCGTAGAGCTGGCTCGACTGGGTCGGCAGGCGGCTCGGTAGGTCCGTGAGACCGATGATGGTTACCCCATGGCGCACCACCACCTCGCCGGGCACGCACAGGGCGCAGTTGCCGCCCTGCTGTGCGGCCAGGTCGACGATGACACTGCCGTCCTGCATGGACTCCACCATGGCCGCGGTGATCAGCTTGGGTGCCGGCTTGCCCGGGATCAAAGCGGTGGTAATGATGATATCGACCTCCATGGCCTGGCGCGCGAACAGCTCCATCTCGGCCTTGATGAACTCCTCGCTCATGACCTTGGCGTAGCCGCCCTCGCCACCGCCCTCTTCTTTGAACTCGAGCATCAGGAACTCGGCCCCCATGCTCTCGACCTGCTCCTTGACCTCCGGGCGGGTGTCGAAGGCGCGCACGACGGCGCCCATGGAGCCGGCGGCCGCGATGGCGGCGAGCCCCGCGACCCCGGCGCCGATGATCAGGACCTTGGCCGGCGGCACCTTGCCGGCCGCCGTCACCTGGCCGGTGAAGAAGCGGCCGAAATGGTTGGCGGCCTCGACCACGGCCCGATAGCCCGCCACGTTGGCCATGGAGCTCAGCGCATCCGATTTCTGGGCGCGCGAGATGCGCGGCACGCTGTCCATCGCCAGGACGGTGGCCTTGCGCGCGGCCAGATTCTGCATGAGCTCGGGGTTCTGAGCGGGCCAGATGAAGCTGATCAGGGTTCCCCCCTCGCGCAGCAGCTGGGTCTCGTCCATGCACTCGTTCGGGTGGGTCTCGGGTCCATTGACCTTGAGGACGATGTCGGACTGGGCCCACAGGGTCTTGGCGTCCTCCAGGACCTCGACGCCGGCCTCGCGATAGGCGTCGTCGGAGAAGTGGGCCTTCTCCCCGGCCCCGGCCTCGATCGCGACCGCAAAGCCTAGCTTCTCCAGCTGTTCCGCCGTGTCTGGCGTGATGGCGACACGGCATTCCTGCGGGTGGACCTCCCGCGGGGCCCCGATTTTCATGGACATACTCTCTTCTCCGGGCAGATGTATTCTTGTGATGTTGTTCTGGTCACTGCGGGCGGGCGCGCGCTCCGAAAGCGAAGTTGACCAGATCGGCGACTCCGATACAACCCAGGGAGTCATCTGCCAGCCCTGAAGCATGAACCGCCCTCTTGGTGGTAGCCCTGACGCTTCTCCACCAGGAAGCCAGCCTCGATGCCCCAGAGGACGTTCCGGGGCGTGCCAGCCCACGGCCGCTGGTCTCGCCCACAAGCGCCCAGCCCGCCGGCCGGTAGCAGGTGCCGCGAAAGCGGCGGGGGTCCGGCCAGGGTCTATCTGGAGCGGGCTACCAACGCACTGCGCGGCCACGGTCAAAGCATCGATGCCGCGTTGCTGCAATTCCCGTTGCGGCTGGGCTGAGAGCGCATAAACCTCACCGGCGATTACGTCTGGCGCAGCAATGTCAAGAGCGGCGCTGGGAGGTTCAGGCCGTTGCGCCCGCTGCAATCGGCTTAGCGTGCTTTCTCTTCCGTTTTCTGAGACGACCCCATGTGCTCCCAGCCACCTCGAGCCGATACCGCGGTGGAGGTGGGCTAAGGCAACCAGCCCTGCCCCAACCGGGGTATTACGAACCAATAGGGTTCTGCTCGGCCGCTGGGCTGGGAGCACATGGGCTCGTCTCAGAAAACGGAAGAGAAAGCACGCTAAGCCGATTGCAGCGGGCGCAACGGCCTGAACCTCCCATGCTCATCGCCCCATCGCAAGGTGATGCCAGCAGACGGGGCGACCTTCGCTAGAGCGTGGAGTGTCCCGGACATCCGGCGATCGGACCGGTTTGGCGGTCGCCGGGCGGGCCGGCCTGTGCCTCCTGCACGGTCGTGGGTCCCACAGACGCCGCACTTTGCCCGTGTTGGCACGTGCAGGGAGAGCTGCAGGGGCGGAACAGGTCTTTTATCTCTTTAACAGGGGGTGTGTAAAGCAGATGCGACGTCTATTTCTTCGAGGGACTGGGCTCCTGCTGCTGCCATTGCTCAGCGGCTGCAGCGACCTGCGGCTTCTGGAGCCCGGGGGACCCATTGGCGCGGCCGACCGCAACGTCATTCTGGTGGCCTTCGGCCTGATGCTGATCGTGTTGATTCCTGCCGTCATCATGTCGTTTGCCATCCCTTGGCATTACCGCGCCACCAACACCAAGGCGGTATACACGCCCGATTGGAAGGAATCCAACCGCATCGAGGCAGTGGTCTGGACGGTCCCGGCCCTGATCGTCGCTGCCCTCGGTGTCCTCGTGTGGATCTCGACTGAGCGGCTGGACCCGTACAAGCCGATCGCTTCCGCGCAGGCGCCGGTGGAGGTAGAGGCCGTGTCGATGGACTGGAAATGGCTGTTCATCTACCCGCATTTGGGTATCGCCACCGTCAACCAGCTGGCGTTTCCGGCTAAGACCCCTTTGAGCTTGCGCATCACCTCGGACACTGTGATGACCGCCTTCTTCATCCCGAGGCTCGGCAGCCAGATCTATGCAATGGCGGGGATGGATACCCGCCTGCACCTGGAGGCAGACAAACCGGGTAAGTACCTGGGCGAGAACACCCAGTACAGCGGCCGCGGCTTCTCACGCATGCACTTCGATGCGTTGGCCATGAGCCGAACAGACTTCAATCGCTGGGTGAAGAAGGTACGCCAATCACCGCAGGTGCTGGACCACGCCAGCCTAGCCCAGCTCGAGAAACCAAGCGCCGGGGTGCCGGTGGAACACTTCTCCGCGGTGAGCACGAATCTGTTCGATTCGATCATCGCCAAGTACAAGCACCCGTCCAGCGGGCACGCGAAGGCAGCGGCTGCATCGGCACCCGCTGCCGTGCACACCCCATCCCACCCTGCCGGCCGGCAGGACACTACCCCGGAGGCGAGCTGAGATGTTGGGCAAGCTGACCCTTTCCGCGATCCCTTACCACAACCCCATCATCATGGGTGCAGTGGGCTTTACCATTTTGGTGGGCTTGGTGATCCTGGGCCTGATTACCCGCCACGGCGCCTGGCGCTACCTGTGGACGGAGTGGCTCACCAGCGTGGACCACAAGCGCATCGGCGTCATGTACATCGTGCTGGCCCTGATCATGTTGCTGCGCGGATTCGCCGACGCCATCATGATGCGCGTCCAGCAAATGGTGGCTGAGGGGGCCTCGCAGGGCTATCTGCCCCCGGGACACTTCGACCAGATCTTCGGCGCCCACGGCACCATCATGATCCTGTTCATGGCCATGCCGTTCCTGGTTGGTCTCTGGAACGTGGTGATACCGCAACAGCTGGGGGCCCGCGACGTAGCCTTCCCGTTTCTCAACTCCGTCAGCTTCTGGCTCACCGCGGTGGGCGCGATGCTGGTGATGGTGTCCCTGGGCATCGGTGATTTCTCGACGGCGGGGTGGACCGGCTATCCCCCGCTCTCCGAGCTGGGCTACAGCCCGACGAGCGGGGTAGATTACTGGATCTGGGCGATCCAGATCTCGGGCGTTGGGACCTTGCTGACCGGCGTCAACTTCCTGGCGACCATCGTGAAGATGCGCGCTCCGGGCATGACCTTCATGCGCATGCCGGTGTTCGCGTGGGCCGCGCTGGTGACCTGTGTGCTGATCATCCTGGCCTTTCCGGTGCTGACGGTCACGCTCGCCTTGCTGACCCTGGATCGCTATCTGGACATGCACTTCTTCAGCAACGGCCTGGGCGGCAACATGATGATGTACCTCAACCTCTTCTGGATCTGGGGTCATCCTGAGGTCTACATCGTGATCCTGCCCGCCTTCGGCGTGTTCTCCGAGGTGGTTCCCACCTTTTCCGGGAAGCCACTCTTCGGCTACAAGACCATGGTGTATGCCACCGCAGCTATCGGCATTCTGTCCTTCAGCGTGTGGCTGCATCACTTCTTCACCATGGGCTCCAGTGCCAACGTCAACGCCTTCTTCGGTATCACGACGATGATCATCGCGGTGCCTACCGGGGTGAAGATCTTTAACTGGCTGTTCACGATGTACAGGGGCCGGGTCCAGTTTACTCCGCCGATCCTGTGGACCATCGGGTTCTTCTCGGCCTTCCTTGTCGGGGGCGTGACGGGGGTGCTGCTCGCGGTGCCGCCGGCGGACTACCTGCTGCACAACAGCCTCTTCCTGGTCGCCCACTTCCATAACATGCTGATCCCAGGCGCCCTGTTCGCGTACCTGGCGGGCTACATGTACTGGTTCCCCAAGGCGTTCGGCTTCCGGCTGAACGAAAAGTGGGGCAAGCGCGCCTTCTGGGCCTGGCTGGTGGGCTTCTACGTGGCGTTCATCCCGCTCTATGTGCTGGGCTTCATGGGCATGCCCCGGCGGATGGAGCATTACTCGGACCCGGCTTGGCTGCCTTGGCTCGAAGTGGCCGCGATCGGTGCCGTGATCATCCTGTTCGGCATCATCTTTCTGGTCGTGCAGCTGGTTGTCAGTATCCGCGAGCGCCAGGCGACCCGCGATCTAACCGGGGACCCCTGGAACGGCCGCACGCTGGAGTGGGCTACCGCCTCGCCTCCGGCCGTTTACAACGTCGCGCGCATCCCGGTCGTTAACGCCTTAGATTCGTTCTGGGACATGAAGCAACAGGGCCCTGCCTATGAAAAGCCGCCGGAGTACGCAGACATCCATATGCCAAGAAACTCGCCGGCGGGTTTCGTGATCGGTGTATTCGCCTTCCTGTTCGGGTTCGCCATGATCTGGCACATCTGGTGGCTGGCCATCGCTTCGGCCGTCGGGATGCTTGCCACTGTGGTCGCACGCTCTCTCAACGACGACATCGAGTACGTCATCCCCGCCGCGGAGGTGGAGCGGACGGAGAACGAGCGCCGCCGACTGATGGCGCAGGCCGCGACGCAAAGCCCGGCCGATACCGGCGCCGACGTGATCCCTCAACCGCTTCCACAGGTGTAAGTCATGACCCCACAAGTACAAGCGATAGATGCCGCCCTCTTAGCGGCTCATGAGCATCACGACGCTCGGGACGCCCAGGCCTTCGGGTTCTGGCTGTACATCCTGAGCGACCTGATCCTGTTCTCGTCGCTGTTCGCGACCTTTGCCGTGCAGATGCGGAGCTTCGCAGGCGGCCCGACCGGCAAGGACCTGTTCGACCTACGCTACGTGGCGGTCGAGACGCTGCTGCTTCTTCTGAGCAGCGCCAGCTATGGCCTGGCGATGCTGGCCGTGCAACAGGGCCGGAGCGCCCGGGTGATGCGCTGGCTGGGCGTCACCTTCTTGCTGGGTCTTGGCTTCATTCTGATGGAGGTGCACGAGTTCTACGGTCTGGTGCTCGCGGGCCATGGGCCGGACCGCAGCGGTTTCATTTCCGCCTATTTCACCCTGGTGGGGACCCACGGCACCCACGTGACCTTCGGTCTGATCTGGATGGCGGCAATGCTGTTCCAAGTGGGATTCAAGGGCCTGTCCAAGCCGGTGGCGGGGCGCCTGCTGCGCCTGAGTGTGTTCTGGCATTTCCTGGACATCGTCTGGATCGGGGTGTTCTCGGTCGTCTATCTGTTGGGGGTGATGTAATGGCAGAGGCACACAACACGATCGCAGGCGAGCACCAGGGCAGCCTGCTCGGGTACAGCATCGGTTTCGTACTGTCCGCTATCCTGACGGCCATACCTTTCGCGTTGGTCATAAACGGGACTGCGCCGCGAGAGGCCACATTGCTCGGCATCTTCGCCGCCGCCGTCGTGCAGATCCTGGTGCATTTGCACTACTTCCTGCACCTGGACCGATCGTCGGCGCAACGCTGGAACCTGATGACCCTTCTGTTCACCCTCATGGTAATGACGATCTTTATCGGTGGATCGCTGTGGATCATGCTGGACCTGCATTCCCGGATGATGGGGTGAGAGTGTCCGGGCCGGCCGCGGCGGCGCCGCGGCCGGCGATGAACACGCCTCCCGGGAATGCGTGATGGGGTTTGGCGATCTTCCGAACGGAAACTTGGGGCAGAACAAGCAGTGGTGTCACCAGCCGGCATCTGAGATGTTGAACGTCCGTCACGACCCATTGCTGTC
>JARRNE010000255.1:0-16091 GCA_037385305.1 Chromatiaceae bacterium
CCCAGGAGCGGACAACCCCCAGGTGGCCGCTTTCCCTACTTCGCACACGTCGGGGCGCAGAAGTGCCGGCAGGCTTGCATGAAAACGTCCGGCCCGGAGCCGGGCTTGGTGGTGTGGCTGAGGACCACGGTTGGCGGCGCCGGCGGCCAGACCCGTCGACAGGGCTTCCAGCAGGTCCCGAGGCGGGCGCCGGCCGGGGGAAGGGTCATCGTCAAGGCCAAATCCATGGGGCTCCGGCTCCGCCAGCGCCTCATCTCCGCCAGCACCAGAACCGAACCATTTTCTAGCTCCGCCGTGCGGCTCAGGGCCAGCAGCGGTGGGGATGCGCGCCTGCGTGGGGATGATCGTCCTTGACGCTTCTGTACGCATTGCCGGCCATGATCGGGCGGGACTGGAACAGCTGCTGCGTTATTGTGCTCGCCCGCCCTTCGCCCTGGAACGGCTCGAGCAAGTCAACGGGCATCAGGTCATCTACCGCCTGCCCAAGCCCCAGCGCGATGGGCGCACCGCATTGTCCCTCACGCCGCTGCAGCTCATCGACCACCTCGCCGCCCTGATCCCCCCGCCGCGCCTCCTATGGGCGCGATGCCGAGCCACCGTCCGAGGCTGCTCCGCAGCGCGCTGCCGACGCACCCGGTTTCCGCTCTCCAGCCCGTTACCTGTGGGCCATGCTGCTCGCGCGCCTGTTCGAGTCCCTACCGCTCACCTGTCCCCACTGCGGCGCCGACATGCGTATCGTCGCCTTCATCACCGAGACCGCTCCCGTCGCGCGGATTCTCATGCACATCGGTGAGCCGCCACAGCCGCCACCGATGGCGCCCGCCCGCGGACCACCCGCCTGGGAGGATGATCCCGAGCCGATGCCGGACTGGGACCTCATCGCCCAACCGGACCCCGGCTTCGAGCGTGACCAACGCTTCTCCTGGTAACCGCCGCCTCCTGCGCGATAGCGCCGCCCCCCCATCTCTCGCGCCTGCCCGCTGGGCCGCGAAATCTCGTCCCAAAGCTCGCCGAGGCCGCCGAAGCTCGCTCCTGCATCTCTCGCAAGGCCCGCAAGTCCCCCCTGTCGGAGCCGCATCTGCCCATTGTCGACGCGCTCGAACACACGGTCGATGATGCAAACACCGGGGTGTCGCGTGTCCCCTCGTGATACCCGGCGGTAACATCCTGTGCCGCCGGGACTCGGGGACTGGCGACAACCTTCTTTGTGCCGCGGTCGCCGCGGCGCTCCACACAGCTGAGCGCCACTGCGGCCACACACCTGCGCCCTACCCCTTCCGCGCCTACCCGCGCCTCGTGCTTCGCACTTCCTTGGCGGGCAGCGGCGGAACCTCAGGCTTACGGGGCCGCTCCCGCTCAGGCGTCAACTGATCGGCTGCCCAAACACTTTCCACCCGAGCAGCAGGAACAGGATGAAGAGCAGCACTGAGTTCACAGCCGGTCCGTACTGGCCGATGGCACCGCCACCGAAGGTCCAGACCAGACTGAACACGAACCAGAGCAGCATGAGAATCCAATACATCAGTCCCATAGTCATAACGGTCTCCGTTGGTTGCGATGTTGGCTTACTTCTCCGCCCGATACGTCTCGGGGGCGGTTTCCGCAATGCGCGATACCCGCGCGAGGCGTCGAGCAGCAGGGCTCTGGTGCAGCGCTTATCGATGGCGCTTAGCCGAGCGTGGTTGGCCGAATAAGACTCTGCGACCGGGGAAGTCATATCGCTGCTGCTCTGACGCATTAATGAAAATATACCGAGTCGCGAGGCGGGTATGTACGTTAGCGTACATAGCGCGGTGTTTTTTTCCGCGCACCTCAAGGTAAACCCAGGGGCGTGTCTCTCGGATCGCGAGTTGGCTAAAGGCCGCTTTCCTTCGTATTACGAGGCTCTGTGCGCGGTGGCGTACAGACGGTTGCCCTCGTTTGAGTAACCCTGCAACTGAGGATAGGCCAATGCGCGCCAAGACGAAGACGTTGACGAAAGCGGCATTGGCGCGCTGCGAGAATGTTCTCGCGCGCTACGATGTCTCGCTCCGGCGCAAGACGTGATCTCTGCGATACCGTAGAGACGAACTCCGATTGCGTTGGCTAAACGGGTGAAAGGTCCAATTTCTGCAGGATTGGGGCGAGCGTCAGCTTTGATAACGACTGATTCCGCCCCCGCTTATCGAACCGGAAAAGATAACATGCGCCTTCGACTCTTGATGCTGCTCGTGCTGCTGGGCGTAACGACCGCGACGCTCGCGCAGATAAAGATCTGAATCAACTTTTCGTTGTTTCCCGAACTTGTCCAGGTGCCGAATTACCCCGTCTACTACGCCCCGCGACAGCACGCGAACTATTTCTTTTACGATGGCATGTACTGGGTCTACTACGACAACTGGTACACGAGTGACCGGTACAACGGGCCTTGGTGGCGCACAGCGCCTGAATATGTGCCGGAATACGTGCTACGAGTCCCGGTGCGCTATTACCGGCGTCCGCCTGCGTACTTTAAAGGGTGGCCGCAGAATGCGCCGCCACGTTGGGGTGAGCACTAATGTGGCCCCGTCGGTAGCTGATCGGCCCCGCCCCGTGCAACGCGGCCGCGGCTTCGGTCACCCCTTCGGGGCGCACGCCGAGCATGTTGGCGATCAGCTCCTGGGTCACGACGAGCTCGTTGCCAGGCAGCCGGTCCAAGCTCAGCAGGAGCCAGCGGCATAGTTGCTGGTCCACCCTGCGGTGCCGGTTGCAGACGGCGATTTGTGCCATCTGCGCGACGAGCGTCTGGGTGTAGCGCAGGAGTAACTTCATCACGGAAGCCGAGTGCGAGAACTCCTCCCAAAGCGCTCGCCCGGACATGCGAAAGCCCTCGCCGGCGCTCTGTACCAGCGCCCGGCTGGGTGTCGAGCCGCCACCCATGAACAACGGGACACCGACGATGCCATCGTTGCCGACCACGGCAATCTCGGACGACACGCCGCCCTCGGTGACGTACATCAACGAGACGATCGCCGTCGTCGGAAAGTACCCGTGACTCAGCACCTCGCCTGACTCGCAAAGCGCCTGCCCCAGCGGCATGGCCACGGGTTGCAGATGCGACCGCCAGCATTGCGAATCCCCTTCTGGCAGCGACGCCAGCAGCCGGTTGTGCCGCGAATCAACACCGAGTCCCTGCGGCGAACCCCCGGGCCGATGCCGCGGGGTGCTCAATCCCGCGGCCGACCCCTGATCCGTCGAATGGGAGTTGGGCGGCATATAGCCTACTGACCCGGGCCCCCAGCGACGGAAGCGGCCCCCGCGGCCTGCGCGATCGGACTGCTCGCAGCCAAGGGCAAGGTGACGACGAATTGGCGGTCGGCGCCTGCGCTGTAGGCGACGAGATCGCCGCCGTGGGCTCGAACCAAGCCGCGCACCACCGTGAGCCCGATGCCCAGCCCGACGCCGTGGAAGCCGAGCGCGCGGGTGTCCTGCACGAACGGCTCGAAGACGTAGGGCAGCATCTGCGGGGTGATGCCGATGCCGTCGTCGGACACCGTCAGCGCCATGCTGTCGGCGCTCACGACGACGGACAGGCTGATCCGGCCGCCGTCGTAGGTGTGCTTGGACGCGTTATCGAGCAGATTGCTGACGATCTGTTGCAGGCGAGCCGCATCACCCTGCATCTCGATCGCACCCGGTGGCCGGTGCCACTCGAACCGCTGGCCGCGCTGGTCCATCGCCGGTCGGCAGGCCGCAACGGCCGCGTCGATGACGTGGCCCATGTCGACCGGGCGGCGCTCGAGCCCCAATTCGCGGGTATCCACATTCGAGGCGTCGACCAGCTCGCCGAGCAGACGCGACATCTGCGTCAACTGCTGTTCGACAATGTCCTGTACCCGCGGCAGCAGCGGCTCGTCGGTCGGCAGGCCCCCCAGCATCGCGGCTGCGATGCGGATCGGCGCCATCGGATTACGCAGCTCGTCCGCCACGGCGGCCAAGAAGGCCGTATGCCGCTGTTGCGCCCGCTCGGCGGCCGTCTGCAGCTCCCGCGCGGTGAGCGCGGCCAGCACCAGATGCTCGTTGGCCTCGCGCAAATCCACCAGCCGGTGCTCCGGGTCAGCCACCGCGCCCGCATCCTTGCGAGCAGGCTGATGCATGGCGGCGCCCGGCTGCGCGTCCAGCCCTGGTCCATCGCCAGGCGCCTTGCCGTAGAACGCGACGCCGCCCGCGCGTTGACGCTTGGCCTCGTACATGGCCGCATCCGCTCGTGCGACCAGGGAGTCGAAATCATCCCCGTCGTCGGGATAGATGGCGATGCCGACGCTCGCCGTCAGGCCGACGACATGGCCGTCCAGCTCGGCCGGCGCGGCGAGCGCCTCGATCAACGTCTCGGCGACCGTCCAGGCGTCGCCCGGCTGGTTCAGCTCGGCCAGCAGGACGAGGAACTCGTCGCCGCCGTGGCGACTGACCGTGTCCACACCGCGCACAGCGGAGACCAGGCGATCGGCAACCAGCCTCAGCACCCGGTCACCGAACGCATGGCCGTACGCGTCGTTGATCTGCTTGAAGTTGTCCAGGTCCAGGAACAATAGGGCGAGCCAAGCGCCGTGGCGCTGGGCGTTGGCGAGAGCCTGCCCAAACCGGTGGCGCAACGTGGTGCGATTGGCCAACTGCGTCAACGCGTCCAGCTCGGCGGATTGCACCGCATCCTGCAGCGCTTGCGCAGCCGCCTCGGCATCGGCCTGGCTGGTGAGCGCAGCCAGAACGAGCTGCTCGTTGACGTCGACAAGCCCGGGCGCCTGGCTCTGGTCCAGGCGCCTTCCCGCGCGCACCGCGTCCTGCGTCAAACGCACCAGCAGCGCGCGCATCGCATCGACCTGCACGCCCAACCGGGCCAGCTTGCCTTCGGCGTCTGTGACCGACTCATCGGTCAGGTCCGGGGTTTGATTCACGGGGTCCGTTCCGAGCGCGATCGTTCAAGCACCATCGGCGCCGCCCGACGACGCCGCTAGGCCGGGAGGATGCTTGCGGGTCGGGCGCCCGCCGAGCAGGGTTGGAATGGTCACTCGCGCGGACCTTGACCACGGCCATCACCCGCAGCAGCCGGCTGTCGACCTCGATGTAGCGCTGCACGATGATCGCGTCCGTGAGAAACGCCGCACCGTAGGGGCTGAAGCGCAGGTCGGTGTAGCGGTCCTCCAGCTCGGAGGTCATCAGCACCGAGACGCCGGCGCGCGCCAGCGCCGTCACAAGCCCGAGCAGCGACTCGCGGAAGTCAGTTCTGAAGGTCGGCGCCAAGGCGAGCTCGAAACCGCTGAGCGAATCGAGCACGATGCGGCTCGCCTTGAGCCGCCGCACCTCGGTCAGGATCAGCAGCGTGATCTCGTCGATCGACAGGTCCGGCTCCCGGCTGTCGATCAGACCCACCTGGCCGCGTGCAATCAGGTCGATGAGCACGGGATTGCGCGCCCGGTTGGGATGCTGCGCGAAGGCAGCCACCACTCCGGTTTCGCCGCAACGAGCGCCTTCCGCCAGGAAGGCGGCGGCGAGGATGCTCTTGCCGGACCCTGAAGGCCCGGCCACGAGCAAGGAGTAGCCGCGCGGCAGGCCGCCGCCGAGCATGTCGTCCAGCGCCGGCACGCCCATGAGGGCCCGCTCTGCGGGCACGGCGGCGTCAGGCGCCGCGCTGGCTGCGGCCACGACCTGGGCCGGCGCAAAGACACGGATACCCGCATTGTCGATGCGGAAGGTGTGCAGACCCGGCAATGTCCCCTGGCCGCGCATCTTCGCAATCTCCATCTTGCGCACCATCGAATTGCGCTGCACGCTCTGGCGCAGCCAGATCAGACCGTCGGCCACCGTGAACACTGGGTTGGCGTCGGTCTCGTTGAAGTATTCGCCGACAAGGAAGGTGGTGGCCTGCCAGCTCGTCATCAGCATGGCCAGCTGCTGGACGAACAACTGCAGGCTCGTCCTCGGACTTCCGGCATGTTCGCTGGCAAAGACCACCGAGCGGAAAGAGTCGACGAAGACCAGCCCCGGATTGCCGGCGGTAACCTCGTCGACGATGCGCTTGAGGCCGCGGTCGAGGTCGCCGGTCATGACGTCTTCGGACAGGCTGACGAAGCGCACGCTGTGGTTGATCGCCTCGCTGTCGAAGAAGTCGAACTGTTGCTGATAGCGCAGCATCTTCAGCGGCGGCTCGCCGAGTACGGTGAAGTAGATTGCCGGGCGCTCCGGGGTGGCCAGCGCGAACATGATCTGGTGCGCCAGCGTGGTCTTGCCGCAGCCCGGCTGGCCGGCGATGAGGTTGAACGAGAGCTCCGGCAGGCCGCCGCCGAGCACCTCGTCCAGGCCCGGCACGCGGGTGGCCAGGCGGTTGATGGTCGCTTTGGTGGTCATAAGCAGGTGTCCTGCACAGGCGAGTCGGGCGATGAGTGGGTCCAGACGGAACGCAGCAGCCGGTCGGTGAGCGAGGCGCCGACCAGGCTGGAGAGCAGCTCATGGAACGTGAGGAACAGCGCATTGCCGCCGGCGGCAGCCTCGGCAGCGGCTTGCTGCACGAGCGCTGATCTCAGCCCCGACGGATCGACGGCGGCCGGGACGGCGGGTTGGTCAATAGCCAACCAGGGGTAGGCAACCGCGGTGAGGTGCAGGCTGCGGTTGTAAAGGGCGGCCATACCCCGATGGCCGATGATCGGATGCAGAACCTGGTCGATTTCCAGCCAAATGGCGACGATGGCATCGGCGACTTGCTCGGCGTCCGCGCCGTCGCTCACCCGGCCGGCCAGCGGCGCGGGCCATGGACGACTCGGTTGGCTTTTCAGTGGCATGAAGCGCTCGCCGCTTGCATCGGGATGTCTGATGGTACCCCCCTTTCGCCTTGCTCATTGTCGACCGGGGCATCGCCAAGTCCCATCATCAAGGCGTCGGATGGGACCCTAGGGAGACGCTGATTAAAGCCATCCCTTGCTTGAATCAGCTCGCGCTCCCCGAGGCGCGACTCGTGGAGCGCTCCATTTTCAACGGCTTAGCGCCGTAAGAAATGGCGGGGCGTCCCTGCCCCGCACGGGAAGCGCTTTAATCAGCGCTTCCCTAGCTGCGCCCGTGGCCCCGTTCAGGACACCCGCGCACAAGACAATTTTGACCCACCCGCAGGGCGTCGGTCGCTGTCCGGCGGCGAAGGGTGGCGCCGTGAAAGAAAAAAAGGGTCCACTTTTCAGCGTGACCCCGTTTCCACGACGTGTCGTTCGTCAGAAGCCGGCGTGGATTTCCGCTGTCCCGCCTCTCCCCGGGGCAGGATACCCGAGGTCGCCAGAGGGTGCGAAGGCCGCTCGGGGCGGCGATGCCCTTGCGTGAAACGCACAAGCGTCGATCAGGTCCTGCCGGCCGAGGATCAGCCCGCTGCTTTGCGGGCCGCGCAGGCCCTTTCCGCCGCTGAAAAGCGCCAGGTCGGCGCCCATCTGCGTAAACTCAAGCGTCTTGAGATCCGGGTCTCTCAGAATTGCCCATTTAACCTTGGCGGTGATCGCCGAGTCATCCATGTACTCGCCGGTGCTTTCGGCCGCCCTGCCCGCCGACTCCTTGACGTCCGTGGCCACCTGTCCCGCCTTGTCCGCCGTCTGATCGATCTGTTGCCCGGCCTTCTCGGCGAGTCCCTCGGCTTGAGCGGTAGCCAGCCCAAAAAAGCAACCCAAGGCACCGGCAAATAGAAGCGACACGCCGGCGAAGCGAGTCGCCGACTTCAATGTGGTGATGGCTTTCATAGATCAATCCTCAGTTGGTTTGTTAGAGAAATGCCGTTGAGCCGAGGCCAATTTCACGCGGACGTGGCTTTGCTCCGGGAGTCGTCCTGTCGTTATGAGGCTGCCGCGCGAGGGTCGGCGGCTCCCGTTCCGGCAACCCGATGTCCCTGCGGCCAGTACCGATAGGGATGCGATCCGTCTTGCCCCCGAGATGTCCTCTAAGCGATAGGACGGCTTAAGTTTCAACTTAGCGGCGCGGGGCAGTTCCGGTCTGTACGCTATCGCACCCTGCAAGGCATCCCTTCGGACCGAGGAGTCCCACGGGGTCTCGGCTGAACGATGCCATGGCACCAGGGCCAGACGTTAGCCAGCACATAGAAGGTCACGCCAACGGTGTAGAAGAGGCCGCCTGTGATCAGCAGTCGGAAGCCCGCCGGGGGCAGGACCGCAATGATGGGATCGAGGGCGAATAGGATCAGCCAGCCCATGGCCATATAGATGACTAACGAGGCTTCCCCCGCCCTCCCCGCGCAGCGTGTCGATCACGATACCCACACCAGCGCCAGTCTCCCCAGACCGCGCCAAACAGCCACCAGCCGGCCGCTGCGGTTGGGCGCCGCTCTTCCTGCTTGCGGCGGAATCGGCGTTCCCGCAATTCCAGGCAACGACAGGCCGAGGAGCGGCGGCTGGCCGCGCACGAGCTCGCCCCCGTCGAGCGCTTCGTGTTCTTGCCCCCACGCGCCCGGCGAGTGCGGGTCCTGGAGGTCGGCGCCGAAAGTGGTCCTCGTCCACAATGCTGCCCCTATACAGTCCTCAAGCCCGAGGGCTGCTCCGGGTCCCGTTCCGCCGGTGAGCGGCACCCGCGGCCGTCGCCGGCCCTAGAGTCGGCTGACCGACATCAGTCGGCCACTTGCGGTCGCTGATGGTGTCTTTGTACGGCCGCCGCAGTGGAAGCAAAGCTGGCGCCGACTTTCCCAGCACGGCATCGCGCTGCTCGGCATCGACTCGCCCTACGCGCTAAAGCCGCTCCGGCTGACAGCCCGGCGGCGGCTTGCGACGGACCTCGACCGAAAGGCGCTGGCCGCCATGACCACGGCCATCGCCTTCGACGATATTCACCGCGCGGCGCGCGATATCGTCGCCGGAAAGTGCGCGGCCGGATCGGCGTGAAGATTGGCTAGCCGCCACCTATCCGCGCGATAGCCGGCCACAGGCCGAGGATGCCGACGACAATCAGGTAGATTGCGACCACGTAGTTCAACAGGCGGGGCATCAGCAGGATCAAGATCCCAGCGATCAGCGCGACCAGCGGCTGGATCATCACGGCAGATATTGTCATTTTGGCGTCACCTCCGCTCGCCGCACGGCGGCGCCGCGACTCAAGCGAGCAGGGAGATTATGCACGAATGGTGAGCGATGGTCACAGGCAAGCACCGGGGCGACATCGGGGCGGCACATCGAGCAGGCTTGGCTAGCGGCTAAGCGAGATGAGGCGAGGGTGAGACAGCGGAGGACAGCGCAGGGGGCCTCCGCGCGCAAGCGCCCAGCACGAAACGGAGAGCGAGACCACGGCGCCGGGGGTCTTGCGCGAGAACGGGTACCTGGTCACCAATCGACGCTTTGAATAGAGAAATCAGGATGGTCAGATAGAGCCGCCCCCGTGCGCTCCGCGCAGGGCCCAGGCGAGCATGTCGCGGGCGTCGCGGCCGCACGCCGTCCTGCCGCATCACTTCGCCGTGGTCTTGGCGGGTTTGGACACCAACTCCGACAGCAGCAGCCCGTCCTGCCGGCTGAGTTGGTGATCGCCGGCCACCACCCGGATGGTGGCCCGGCCATACAGAGCGGGCACCCGCCGGAGGTCCTGACTGGGTGCCGGCACGACCTGATCGCCCGGCATCCCGTATGCCGCGCCGCGGACCACCGCGACGTAAACGATGTCAGGGTGCTGGCGACCGTTGAGCCAGTACAGCAGGTTGCCGGGCACCGGCGGGGCGAGGTCCGCGAGGACCCCGCGCGAAGACTGTACGGTGCGATACAGGTCGTCGCCCACCTTGCGCTTTACGAACCAGCGCTTGATCCCGCCGAACAGCCCGCTGTCGTCCGTCGCCTCCAGCGCCTCGGAGGCGCGCTCGGTGCCCAGGTGGGGGGCGGCGATGGTGATCAGCCGGGTGACCGTGCCCGCGCCGTAATTCACCAGTGCGAGCCGGGCCACGACGCCGCCGGCCGAATGCCCGATCAGGTCGACCGTGTCCGTCGGGTGCCGTTGGGCGATCGCGGCCAGCATCCCACCGAGAAGGCGCGCCTGCTCCATCAGCGGGGCGGTGGAGGGCAGGTCGACCGTGTAGATCGCGAATTCCCCTGCGGGTGGCCCGACCGGCTCCAGCCGCACCCCGGACGGGGTGGACTGCCAGTTGCCGGCGAGTTTCCAACCAGCCTGCACCAACACCGGCAGAACTCCGCTTTGCTGCCACGAAGCAGAGTCTCCGAGGTAGCCGTGCACCAGCACCAGGATCCGCCCGGCGCTGGCGGGGCCGGCAAACACCAGCCCGAGCGCGCAACACAAGGCCAGCCACCACCGACCACGCGGGCGCCTCATGCCATTTCGTCCCAGTCGGTCAGGCGGCCAATGCCTTCGACCTCGTTGCTGACCCGGACGGCGGAGGCGGGGGGCTGGTGCGTGAAGCACACCCCGGCGGGGTTGCTGGCGGGAATCACCGTGCCGGCCAGCAGAGTCGTGTCGCCGCTGAGCCGCACGCCCCCGTCTGCGACAGTGAGGATGGTATTGCCGGAGTCACCGTTCTGCATGACCGCGTGCTCTAGCTCCCAACGCCGCCTGAACGCCTGCGGGTCGGGCACCTCGGCGGCGGACTCCAGCGCCGGTCTAAGCGAACAGAAAGTTTCGAGCTTCATGCCCGGTCGCTCAAATGACTGTGAATTTCAAGGGACTCACGCCTAAGTTAGCTCAAGGGTTTTGAGAAACTCCGCAACCGGCCCTCTCAGATCGGGATGTTTCAAGCTCTGCTTTACCGTAGCGGCGAGATAGCCGAGCTTTGAGCCGCAGTCGCAGCGTTTACCTTCGAATTCGTATGCAAGCACGGTCTCATCCTCCAACAACATAGCGATCGCATCGGTCAACTGAATCTCGTTACCCGTCCCCCGCGCAATGTTCTCCAGCTTATCGAAAATGGCTGGCGTCAAAATATAACGCCCGATCACCGCCAAATTGGAAGGCGCTTGGCCCGCTTTGGGCTTTTCAACGATCGCATCGACCGAGCTTAAACGATCATTGATAACAGAAGTAGCGACAATGCCGTAGTCTCCGGCTTCCGAGGGCGAGTCCCTGTTCAATGACGGGCTAGGTGTCGTCGTCTTTCTGGTTCTTCTGCAGCTTTCCTGCCTGGACGAAGCCCATGGCGCCGCCGCTCCCGTTCGATGTCGGCGCGGTGGGCATGCTGTTGCTCAAGGAAGTGGGCGGAGCCCTGGTGCTGGCAATGGCGGCCGGAATCGTGACCTACCAGATGCTCAAGCGGGTCGACAACTACCAGGTCGAAGTCCTGCTCACGCTCGCCCTGGCCGACGCCCTGCACCTGTCGGCGCCGATCGCCGCCGTGGTCGCCGGCCTCTTCGTGGGCAACCGGGGCCGAACATTCGCCATGTCGGAGAAGACGCGCGAACACGTCGACACCTTCTGGGAGCTGGTTGACGAGATTCTCAACGTCGTGCTCTTTCTCCTGATCGGCCTGGAACTTCTCGTGCTGCCGATCGAACGCGGCTGGCTGGTGGCCGGTGCCCTCGCCATACCGATCGCGCTCTCGGCGCGGTGGCTGAGCGTCGCGGCAATCATCGGACCGCTCGGCTGGGTGACAGCGCAGGCGAAAGGAGCGATTCCGATGAGCGGCGGCCCCTCGGTCTTCTCCCGGACCTTGATGGCACCGTGGATGTCAGACCGGAAGCAAGTATCTCATAACGTACAAGACCTGCGGCACAGCAAAGACAAGAGAATCTCTCGTTGTCTTCTCAGTACTGTTAAGTCGCCCAAAAAGCGCTGATGTTACGCGCTCCTCCGGCCATGCCCGTCCAGGATGCAGGCGCCGAAGGCGCCTCGCGAACGGCTGGCTGGATAAGTGCGCTGCCGTACGGAACAAATCAGAATCTGCGCGTAGGCTGGCTTTCCTATCGAATCATATTGTCGGTGGTGTTGCGCTTATCGCGGCCGAAGCTGTCTGGCGCGCAACCGCAAATCCGATTTAGACCCAATGCAAGCTGCTCATTCTGGCCAATTTTCAGTTGGTGATAGCGTCGAAACTCAGCAAGGGGCCGGAGTCCCGGTAGGCTCACGGTCTGAGCCTGTGGTGGGCGCACACTACGCGGCAGGCCAACCATCGCGGAGTCTGCAATGCCCCAGAACCGAATACGACAGTTTCAGCCCGGGATGTCGCTGGACGAGTTCTTCTCGCGCTACAGCAGCGAGGCACAGTGCGAGGCGTCTTGGAAGCGGCCCGCTGGCCCGCCGGGTTCGTCTGCCCGGATGGCGGCAGCACGGCGCATGCGCTCTTCCTAGTCGACGGGCACAAGGTCTGGCAGTGTGCGCCCACTGTCGGGTTCAGATGGCTTGAGGGCGTTTCGCATTTGCTTGCATATGCCCTGCGTCGGCTTCGGGACCTATCGGCCCCTGCGCCAACTCCGGCCATACGCTCGCACCTACGCCTACGCGGACTACGCGCCTTCGCTTCACTCTCCATGGCGCGCAGCGCGCGATGCATGAAGCCCTCGAATCACAGCAGTTGCGTAGGAGGTGAAGCATGACGACGCGTAACCTAGATTATCTCTTCAAGCCGCGCTCGATCGCATTGATCGGCGCCGGCAAACGGCCTTCGTCCGTGGGCGCGGTGCTGGCGCACAACCTGTTCAACGCGGGCTTCGACGGTCCGGTGATGCCGGTCAACCCCAAGCACCGTGCAATCGAGGGTGTGCTCGCCTACCCGGATGTGGCGAGCCTACCGGTCACGCCGGACCTGGCAGTCATCGCGACACCCGCGGCGACCGTGCCGGGCATCGTCGAGCAGCTCGCCGCACGCGGGACCCGGGCGGCAGTGATCATTACGGCGGGCTTCGAGGAGGGCGTGGACGAGCAAGGCAAGGGCCTGCGGCAGGCCTTCCTGGACGCCGCGCGGCCTAAAATGCTGCGCATTCTCGGACCCAACTGCCTGGGGGTCCTGGTCCCCGGCGTGGGGCTCAACGCGAGCTTCGCCCAGCTTCATCCGCGACCGGGTAAGTTGGCCTTCGTCGCCCAGTCGGGGGCCATGGTGACCGCGGTGCTCGATTGGGCGAGCGCGCGGGGCATCGGCTTTTCTCACCTGGTCTCCCTGGGGGATATGGCCGACGTGGACTTTGGCGACATGCTCGATTACCTCGCCAACGAGCCGGACACCCGGGCGATCCTACTCTATGTCGAGGCGGTTACCGCCGCCCGCAAGTTCATCTCCGCGGCGCGGGCCGCCTCTCGCACCAAGCCGGTGATCGTGGTCAAGGCGGGCCGGCACGCCGAGGGGGCCCGGGCCGCCGCGTCCCACACGGGCGCGCTCGCGGGCAGCGATGCCGTCTACGACGCCGTGTTCCGCCGCGCCGGAATGCTCCGTGTCCTGGGTCTCGACGAGCTCTTCGCGGCGGTGGAGACCTTGGAGATGGCACGCCCGCCACGGGGCGATCGGCTCGCGATCGTCACCAATGGCGGCGGTATGGGCGTGTTGGCCACCGACGCCTTGATGGATCGGGGCGGGCGCTTGGCCGAGCTCGCGGAGGATACCCGCGCCGCGCTGGACCGCGTGTTGCCGGCGACCTGGTCGCACGCGAACCCGGTGGACATCATCGGCGACGCCCCCGCCAGCCGCTATCGCGACGCCCTGCAGATTGTCCTGCGCGACCCGGGAGTGGACGCCGTGCTGGTGCTCAACTGCCCCACCGCCATCGCCTCCGGAGCCGAGGCCGCCCAGGCGGTCATCGACACGGCCTGCACCGATCACTGCCCGACGCTGCTCACGAGCTGGGTCGGCGATGGCTTCGCCGAGCAGGGCCGGCGGCTGTTCGTCGAGCACCGTCTTCCGACCTACGAAACGCCTGGCAATGCCGTGGAAGCATTTGTGTATCTGGTGGATTACGATCGCCGGCAACAAGCGCTGATGCAGACACCGCCTTCGGAGCCCGAGGACTTCTCGCCCCAGCCAGCGCGGGTGCGCGCGATTCTGGACAAGGCATTGGAAAAGCGGCGCGAGTGGCTCCTCGAGCCCGAAGCCAAGGCGGTGCTCGCCGCCTATGGGGTGCCGGTAGTGGAGACCCGCAGCGCGGAAACACCCGCGGCGGCGGCCGCGCTAGCCGCGGCGATTGGAGGTCCGACGGCGCTCAAGGTGGTTTCTCCCGACATCACCCATAAGTCGGACGTCGGGGGTGTCGCGCTCGATCTCCAGGGCCCCACCGCAGTCCGGGAGCGTGCCGAGGCCATGGCCAAGCAGCTCTCCGTTTCCCATCCCGAAGCAAAGCTGCTGGGTTTTACGGTACAGCCCATGGTTCACCGCCCCGGCGCCTACGAGCTGATTGTTGGGGCGATGCAGGATGCCCAGTTCGGGCCGGTGCTGCTTTTCGGCCATGGCGGCACCGCGGTGGAGGTGGTGAACGATAAGGCGATCGGGCTGCCGCCGCTCAACATGCGGCTTGCTCGGGAGATGATGGAGCATACCCGAATCTTCAGGCTCCTTCGGGGTTACCGTGGTCTGCCGGCAGCGAATCTCGACGCCATCGCGATGACCCTGCTGCGCATCTCGCAGCTGGTCATCGATATACCCGAGATCCTGGAGCTGGACATCAATCCCCTGCTGGCGGACGAGTACGGCGTGATGGCATTGGACGCGCGGGTGAAGGTCGCTCCGGCGCACGGACCGGCCGAGGCGCGTCTCGCGATTCGCCCTTATCCCAAGGGGTTGGAGGAGCCAATCGCCTTGGAAGGCGGCCGCACGCTGCTGTTGCGTCCCATCGTCCCGGAGGACGAGCTCGCGCTGCAGGCCGCGTTCGCCCGCTTGAGTCCGGAGGAAATCCGGCTTCGGTTCTTCGCACCAATGAAATCGCTGCCCCATGTCCAGGCGGCCCGTTTCACGCAGATCGACTATGATCGAGAGATGGCCCTGGTGCTCACTGAGCCCGGACGGCCGGGACGCACGGAAATCTACGGCGTCGTACGTTTGTATGCGGACCCGGACAACGAACGTGCGGAGTACGCCATCATCGTCGGCAGGGAGCTGTCCGGACTCGGCCTGGGCAGGCGCATGATGGAACGTATCGTCGACTACGCCCGCGGGCGCGGGATTGGGGAAATCTTCGGCGACGTGCTGCAAGAAAACGCCCCGATGCTCCGTCTGTGTCGGGAGCTGGGATTCAGCGAATCGCGCTGCCCGGAGGAGCGGGGTATCGTGCGCGTGACCTTGCCATTGGGCGAAAGCGGTCATCCAAACCTTGCCTGAGCCGCGGGCCGCCTGGCCGCGAAGGGCGGGAGCCGTTGCGCCCCTGCATAAGTCACCAATAGGGCCGGGGTTAGAGGCACCTCGCGCGCGGCCTATCGAAAACCTTGCTCGGACAAGGATGGCAGCAAGCGCGAGCTCAAGCTCGAAGATGCCCGCGAAGAGTTGCGCCGCCAGATCGCTCAGACGGAGGAAGTGGCCCCGGCAGCGCACCAGCACCTGCTCGATGCCCTCGACATGAAGGTAAGGCGCGCTTCGGAGCCGTGGCGGTAAGCCCGAGTCATCTATTCATAGGTTGCAACGAGGGACAAACGACATGACAACGCGCAACCGTTGGCGCCATCGGCGTCGAACGGCATCGACGACATTGTTCGACACGACCCCAGGAGAGGAAAGTGGCAGCTGAGTCAACGACACATCCGGCATCGGCGTTCACCTGGTTCGGCGTCGACTTGCCCCTGTTCCCGAAGAACCCCTCCGCAGTGCCTTCCGCCAGGCTTTTGGCAGGCTGGGCGGACTACGCGATCGATGCCCTGCAGCGTAGCGTGCTCTTTCTCGACCTGCTGCGGCAACGTGGCAACGAGCAGATCGAGATCACATCGCGGCCCATGGCGACCGTGCTGAGCTTCGACCACGAAGTGCTGATGAGCGGCCGTTCGCTGCCGCGGCCGATGAACTACGCGCTCTCGCGGATCGTGCCGCCGGTGGGGGTCATGGTCGACCCGCGCAAACGGCCGGTCGTGGTGGTAGACCCGCGGGCGGGCCAGGGGCCGGGCATCGGTGGATTCAAGGCGGAGAGCGAGATCGGCGATGCCCTGGATGCGGGCCATCCGGTTTACTTCATCGGCTTTGGCGCGACCCCGGTACCGGGCCAGCAGTT
>JARRNE010000256.1:0-4667 GCA_037385305.1 Chromatiaceae bacterium
GACGCCCCATCGCAGCATGCCGCAGCCAGACATCCACCCTGATCCCGCCGTCGTCGAGGCACTGGAGCTGCTCGGGACGGATCGGCTCCTGCTCATCGTCCACGACGGGAGCTTCCCCGGGGTCGCCGGGAGAGACGCCGGGCGGGGCACCCCTTACGGCGCCGGCGGCGATGCGCTTGCCCGATTCGTACGCAAGCTCGGCTTCACCGGGTTGCAGCTCGGCCCCCAAGGGCAGACCTCCGCCGGCAACCCCTCGCCCTACGACGGCACGCTGTTCTCGCGAAACATCCTCTCCCTGGACCTGGCGTCGCTGGTTGTAGAAGGACTCCTGAGCGGGGAAACCTGGGAGGAAATCATTGCCGGAAATCCTCGTCCCGACGGACGGCGGGTGGCGTAAGAGAATGCGTTCCGGGCCTACGGTCGGGCAGCCGAAGAGATATACCGGCGCTTCAAGCAGGGGAGCGCGGCCCGTCCGCTGGGGGGCGCAGACAGCCATGGAGCCCTGAACGGCCGGACTTCCGCCGCAGACGCAAAGGGGTCCCTCGCCGCCTTCCGACGCGAAAACGCCTGGCTGCGCGATGACGCCCTCTACGAGGCCCTCTGCCTGGAGCACGGGAAGGTCAACTGGAGGGAATGGCCAACCGGCGGGGCCGCCGCCTATGACCCGGTCCTGTGTGACCCGCCGCCCGGCACGGAAGCAGCCTGCGCCGCCCGCCGCGCAGCGCTCGGCGCCAAGTACGCCCAACTCGTTGAGTGCTATGCACTCGTTCAATGGGTCCTGCTGCGGCAGCACAAGGCATTCCGGGATCGCATGCAGGCACTGGGGCTCAAGATCTATGGGGACGTGCAGGTGGGCTTTTCACTGCGGGACATCTGGAGCCGGCAGTCCCTGCTGCTGAAGGGCTACCTGCTGGGGGCGCCACCGAGCCGCACGAACCACGAAGGTCAGCCCTGGAGCTACCAGGTGCTCGACCCGGCCCAGTATCTCACCGCGGAAGAACGCCCAGGACCGGTCGTCGCCTTACTGACGGAGCGCCTCGGCAAGCTGCTGGACGAGTTCGACGGCCTGCGCTTGGATCACCCCCACGGGCTCGTCTGCCCCTGGGTGTACCTGGCGGATGACCCGGATCCCTATCACGCGGTGCAGAATGGCGCCCGGCTGTTTGCGGCGCCCGACCTGCCGGATCACCCGGCGCTGGCTCGCTACGCCATCGTGTCCCCCGGCCAGCTCAACCGCCCCGGGGTACCCTACGCCGACGACTGGGTCCGCGACCTCACCCCGGCGCAGGAGGACCGGTACGCGCTGCTCATGGACGCCCTGGTGGAGCAGGCCCGTACCCGGGGCCGGCAGCGGGGGGACATCCTGTGCGAGGTGCTCTCCACCGAGCCCCTGCCGCTGAGCCGTGTGCGGCGGCGCCACGGCCTGGGGCGGTTCCGGGTCACCCAGAAGGCGAGACTGGATAATCCAGGCGACGTCTACCGCAGCGAGAACGCCTCTCCCGAGGACTGGGTGATGGTGGGCAATCACGACACGCCCCCCATTTGGGCCCTGGCGCGGGGTTGGCAGGGGCTCGAGACCGGTCGCAAGCAGGCGGAGTACCTCGCGTGGCGCTTGAGGCTTGCCGATCCAGGGGCATTGGCGGCCGATCATCGGCGGCTCGCAAATGCGAAGCTCGCGGAGCTGTTCCTAAGCCCCGCCCGCAACCTGATGGTGTCCTTTGCCGACCTGTTCGGCCTGGAGGAGACCTACAACGCGCCGGGCACGGTGAGCGCTGACAACTGGACCCTGCGGATCCCGCCGGACTTCGGGAGCCGACATGAGGCGCTGAGTCGGGAGGGCCGCGCCTTCAACATCCGCGCGGCGCTGGCCCTGGCCTTGCGGGCGCGACCCGACATCAGCCGGCCGGACTTGATTGCGTGCTTGGAGCAAGAGGCGGGCTGGCTGATCGCTGGCCAAGAGAGCACTCCCGGCACCGTAGAAGGGCGCAATAGGCGCTGAACCGCGAGCGACCGCGGAGAAGCGGCGCCGATCGGCATTGGTCCCCTGACCGTTGCCTTCGGCGATGCTCAGCGGGATCGACTGCGAGGCACGCAGCAGCTGGCCTCGCGCGGGCCGGTCGATGCCCTTCAAGCTCTTGGCCACTTGGTATGCCAAAGTCACATACCGGATCGAATGCGCTAAACTGCGAGCTCCGAAATTCCCGCGGCGGGGTTCCCAAGTCTCCGGCGGCTCTTACGAGGAGAAGATCCGATGGTCCCACGCGTCCCCCTTTCCACTTCGGCGCGCTGCGCCTTTGCCGCCGCCTGGCTGGCGTTGCTCGGCGTCGCTGGGCCGGTCCCTGCGGACAGCCCCGGGGCCGGTGCAGCCGCCTCGGAGGCATCGAAACCGGTCGCCGAGGTCGACGGCAAGCCGATCACCATGGGGGAGCTGGAAAAATCGGTCGCCGGCCAGCTGGCCAAGCTCGACCACCAGCGGCGGGCGGTGCTGGAGCGGGGGCTGGGCAGCCTGATCGACCAGAAGATCCTCGAAGCGGAAGCGGCCTCCCGGGGCATGACGGTCGAGGCGCTGGAAAAGGCGGAGATCGATGATAAGGCCGGTCAAGTCTCGGACGCCGATGCGGAGGCGTTCTACAAGGCGAACAAGGCACGCCTTCCGCCAAATCGGCCCGAAAAGCAACTCATGCCGCAGATCAAGACCTACCTCGTAAACCAGAAGAAGGACCAGCTGCGCGACAATCTCCTGAGCGCGCTGCGGGCCAAGTACCACCCGAACGTCCTGCTCGAGCCCGAGCGCGTCCATGTCTCCGACGCGGGAGCACCCGCCAAAGGGCCAAAGAACGCCCCCGTCACCATTATCGAGTTCTCGGACTTCCAATGCCCCTTCTGCGCGCGCGTCGAGCCGGCCCTGAAGGAGATGTTCAAGACCTTCGGCAACGAGGTTCGACTGGTCTATCGACAGTTTCCGCTGGGCTTTCATGCCAACGCGGAGAAGGCCGCGGAGGCATCCCTCTGCGCGAACGACCAGGGGAAGTTCTGGGAGATGCACGACGCGATGTTCGCCGACCAACACGCACTGGGCGTGGACAAGCTCAAGGCAACGGCCGCCCGGCTCGGCCTGAACGCGAGCCAATTCGACAAGTGCCTGGACGGCGGCAAATACAAGGCGCAGGTCCGCAAGGACGTCGCGGCCGGAATGGCAGCGGGGGTCCAGGGGACACCGACCCTGTTTATCAACGGTCGGGTCATCTCTGGCGCGGTTCCATTCAGCGAGATCAAGCGGGTGATCGACGACGAGCTGGCGCGCAAGCAAAGCGCCGGCTGATCCGACCTTCGCGCGCCCATGGTCTTGCAACGGGTTGATTCCGTTGCCCAGGCTCGACCGGCCTCCGAATGCATCGGTGATTCCCAAGGGACTGGGACCCAAGACGATAGCGCGAGCGCAGCTCGCTCTCGGGGGTGAGGCGAAGATCAGGGACGCCGGGAAACGACCGGCGGGCGGCTCCTCAGGCTCCGGTGTGGCCTGCCTGCCGGATGGCGGCGGCCACATCCGCCGCCTGACGGTTCTCCGCCACATCATGCACCCGGAACATGGCGGCCCCCGCCAGCACCCCCAGGGCGGTGCAGGCGCAGGTGGCTGCCGTCAGCTCGTGGGGCGATTGCACCTTGCAGATCGATCCCATGAACCGCTTGCGGCTGACACCGATGAGCAGCGGATAGCCCAAAGCGCAGAGGCGAGACAGGGCCTGTAGCAACAATAGATTGTGCTCCCTGGTCTTCCCGAAGCCGATGCCCGGGTCGAGGATCAGCCGGTCCCGGCGGACGCCGGCAGCCAGGGCCGCCCCTGCCCGCTGCCGGAGAAAGGTTTCGACCTCCCCCACCACGTCCTCGTACACCGGCTCGATCTGCATGGTCTCCGGCGTCCCCTGCATGTGCATCCGCACCAGGTAGGCCCCTGTGTCGGCGACGAGCTCCCGCATGTCCGGGTCGTCGCGCCCGGCGGAGATGTCGTTCACGATGGACGCGCCGTGCTCGATTGCAGCCGCGGCCACCTCGCTCAGGGTAGTGTCGATGCTGACGGGCATCTCCGGCCCAAGCCGCCGGTGGAGCTGCTGAACGACCTCGAGAACTCTCCTCTTCTGCTCGGTGGCGTCCACCCGGCGCGCGCCTGGGCGGGTGGACTCTCCGCCCACGTCGATGATGTCCGCCCCTTCCTGCACCATTGCCAGGGCCTGGGCCACCGCATCGGCTGTGGTGGCGTAGCGGCCGCCATCCGAGAAGCTGTCGGGCGTGAGATTCAGGATGCCCATGAGCAGGGGGCGGGAGAAGCTGAGCTGCGGAGAAGACACCTCGATCCAACCGTTTCCTTGAGCTGTGCACCTCCGGGTGCTTTGGGCCTGCCGGCCTCGACGCCGCTACATGAGACGGACAATCTGCTCCCGCTGCAGGCCGAGGGCCTGGCTCCCGAGCCTGAGCGCCTGATCGCTGAAGGTGTCCAGATCGCCCCAGCGGTCGGCGACGTCGAGCACCTCGGACAAGGCCTCACTGATCATCCGGAGCTGATAGCGTCCCTCGGCGGCGCTGTCCACCGGACTCTGCTCCGCGCAGACATAGAGGACAGGCTGCGTCTGTCCCAGTTGAACGAAGGCCAGGATATAGCGGTAGCTCCG
>JARRNE010000257.1:0-4666 GCA_037385305.1 Chromatiaceae bacterium
GCGCGGCAGCAGCTGCTGAAACAGCCGGACCGGCCAGCGCTCCAAGGCCTCCGGCAACAGTGTGTGGTTCGTGTAGGCCATGGTGTGCGAGGTGATCTCCCACGCCTCGTCCCACTCCAGGTGGTGGTCGTCGACAAGCTGCCGCATGAGCTCGGCCACCGAGATCGCCGGGTGGGTGTCGTTGAGCTGGAAACAGTTCTTATCCGCAAAACCGGAGAACTTGCGTCCCCGCAGCCGGATCCATTGCCGGAAGGCGTCCTTGATGCTCGCACTGGCCAGGAAGTACTGCTGGCGCAGCCGCAGCTCCTTGCCGCTCTCGCTGGCATCGTTCGGGTAGAGCACCATCGTGATGTGCTCCGCCTCATTCTTCTGGGCGACCGACTCGGGATAGCTGCCCGCGTTGAACTCACCCAGATCAAACTCGTCGGTCGCCGCAGCCTTCCAAAGACGCAGGGTGTTGATGGTGTCGTTCCGGTAGCCGGGCACCGGGATGTCATAAGGCACCGCCAACACGTCCTTGGTGTCGACCCAGCGCACGATGGTGCGGCCGTTCGGATCTCGGAAGAATTCGGTACGTCCCCCGAACTGGATGCGCTGGGTATATTCCGGGCGCTCCAGCTCCCAGGGGTTACCCTCCCGCAGCCAATGGTCCGGCTCCTCGACCTGATAGCCGTTCTCGATCAGCTGGCGGAACATGCCGTACTCGTACCGCAGTCCATAGCCCTTTACCGGTAGCTGCAGGGCGGCGCAGCTGTCGAGGAAGCAAGCCGCCAAGCGCCCGAGACCGCCGTTGCCCAGCCCCGCGTCCGGCTCGGTGGTGGAGAGCTCCTCCAGCAGCAACCCCAGGTCGAACAGCGCCTGCTCGGCCGCATTCTCGATCCCCAGGTTCAGCATGGCATTGCTCATGGCACGCCCCATCAGGAACTCGAGAGAAAGGTAGTAGGTCCGTTTGCAGTCGGCCTCGTCGTGGGCGTGTCGGGTCCTTTTCCAGCGCTCCATCAGCCGGTCGCGCATCACGATGGCCAATGCCTTGTAAGGATAGTAGGTCGAACGGCAGTCCCGATCGCGGCCAAACGTGTGGCCGAGATAGCGCTTGAAGTCCTGCGCCAGCCCTTCGGCGTCCATCATGAGGGGGGGCTGGTCGAACAGGCGTTCGTTGGGATGGCTCTTGTGTAGGTCGTCGAAAGGAGACATGGAAATCGGCAGTATTCTTCGAGTTTGCTTTGGTAGCCCGCTTCGGGATGCCGGAGCTGTAGGTACGCCGAGCGCCCTTTCCGGCTAAGGCTCGTGATTTAAGCAGATATCGTATCCGGACATAAGTGGATCTCGGCAACGGCTTGCCTGCTTCGTTGGTCGCCGGCCGGTCCGAGGGGATCGGACATGGGGGTGGAGTCGCCGACTGGAACGCATCAATAGTACACGGCAGTGATGCGCCAGCGAAAATGCCGCAGGCGCATGCGTACCTCGGTGGGGTTTTCGGAGGCCTGGCCGATGCGAACCCGAAACTCGTCCGGGGCCTCGAAAAACGCATAGGACAGGCCGGGGAGCAGGCCAGCGTCCCGAGCGCTCTGATGCTTCAGGAGCTGATCCCGCACCCATCGAAGGGTAACCAGCCGCCGGATGGTGCCACTGCCGTCCGACGCGATCGCCGACTGGAGCCAGTGAATGAAGCGGTCGGAGAGGGGACCGATCGTGCTGGTCGCGTCCTTGTTGAGCTTCGACGTGATGGCACGGCGTACCGCCTCGAGGTCGACATAGGGTGCGAGTACCGCCGGGTCAGCCTGCAGAGCTGCGTGGTCGATCCGCCACAGGACCAGGTAGGGCCAAATGCCAAACCCCAGCAGGATTGCCGTGACGCCGGCCAGAAGGTAGCGCCGGCCGCGCGCAGCGCCCGGGCGGCGCCGGCGGATCAGGAGCAATGCTTGACGGCGGCGGGGAAGCCGCATCATGTGGAACGAGCCTCCTCCCGCTCCAGCTCCTCGCCCGCCTCGAGCCAGGCCGCCTCGGCTTCTTCCAGCGCCGTGTCCACACAGCGCTTTTCGTCGAGGATTTCGAGAAGCCGGGGCTTTTCGGTAGGGTCGTACAGGGCGGCCCCAGCGAGGACGCGCTCGAGCTCGTCGCGGCGGGCGGCGAGGCCGGCGAGCCTCGCCTCCAGTGCCTGCATCTGCTGCCGCAGCGGCTGCAGGCGGCGCCGCTGCTCGGCCGCCTGCCGGCGCTGCTCTTTGCGGTCGGCGGGCAGCTGCTCCGAGGGCTGCCCCTCGGCGAGGGCGGCAGTGCTGAATCGGCGCTCGGCGAGCCAGACTGCATATTCGTCCAGCTCCCCCGGGAAGGGTGTGACCCTGCCGGCATCGACCAGAAGGAGCTGGTCGCTCGTCACGCGCAGCAGGTGGCGGTCGTGAGAGACCACGACGAGCGCCCCCTGGTAGTCCTGAAGCGCTTCGCTCAAGGCATGCCGCATCTCCAGGTCGAGGTGGTTCGTGGGCTCGTCCAGCAGCAGAAGATTTGGCCGGCGCCAGATGAGGATGGCGAGGGCGAGCCGCGCCTTCTCTCCGCCGGAAAAGCGACCCGACGCCTCCAGGGCCTTGTCACCGCAGAAATCGAAGCCCCCAAGATAGGCGCGCAGCTCCTGTTCCGGCCGATCCGGCGCAACCCGCCGGAGGTGGTCGAGGGGGCTGTCGTCCGGTCGCAGCTGGTCCATCTGATGCTGGGCGAAGTACCCGACGGACAGGGTCTCGGCGGGGACCCGCGCACCGGCGGTCAGCGACAGCGCCCCGGCGAGCACCTTGATGAGAGTCGTCTTGCCGGCACCGTTTGGTCCCAGGAGCCCCACGCGGTCCCCCGGGGCCAGGGTCAGCGCAATGTCGGCGACGATGGTTCGCCCGTCATATCCTGCCGAGGCTCCTTCCAGGCGGAGCAACGGATAGGGCAGGCCCGCGGGCTCGCGGAACCTGAAGCAAAAGGGCGTATCCACATGGGCGGGGGCGATCAGCTCCAAGCGCTCCAACGCCCGCAGCCGGCTCTGTGCCTGGCGGGCCTTGGTCGCCTTGGCGCGGAACCGCTCCACGAAGCGATGAGTCCGGGCGATCTCCTGTTGCTGCCGCGTGAACGCCGCCTGCTGCTGGGCAAGCCGCTCGGTGCGCTGGCGCTCGAAGGCGCTGTAGTTGCCCGAATAGAGGGCGAGGCGGCCGCGGTCGAAGTGGAGAACGTGTCCGGCAATGGCATCGAGGAAGTCGCGGTCGTGGGAGATGAGCAGCAGGGTCCCCGAATAGGCGCGAAGCCAACCCTCCAGCCAGATCACCGCGTCCAGGTCCAGATGGTTCGTCGGCTCGTCGAGCAGCAGGAGATCCGAGCGGCACATGAGGGCACGGGCGAGCGCGAGCCGCATCCGCCAGCCGCCGGAGTAGCTGTCCACCGGCCGCTGCTCTTCTCCCGGCGCAAACCCGAGGCCGTGAAGCAGCCGCGCGGCGCGGCTCTCCGCTTCGTAGCCTCCGATTGCCTCCAGGCGCCCGTGGAGCTCTGCCTGGTGCAGGCCGTCGCCGGCGTGCCCCGCGGCTGCGAGCGCCTGCTGCACTTGGCGCAGCTCCCGGTCCCCGTCCATCACCAGCTCGATCGCGGGCCGATCCCCGCTCGGTGTCCGCTGTGCCACGTGTGCGAGCGTCCAACCCGGCGGCAGCTGGAGGTCTCCCGCATCGGGATGCAGCTCCCCGCGTATCAGGGCGAACAGGCTGGATTTCCCGCAGCCGTTGGGACCGACGACCCCGACCTTCTGTTCCGGATAAATGGTCAGGTCCGCCCCTTCGAGGAGCAGCCGGCCGCCTCGGCGGAGGCTCAGTGCGCGCAGTGTCAGCATTTAGGGCGGGAGCTCGGTATCCGTTCCCCTCAATGGCGTCTGCTTGAACGGTCCAACCGGCGATAGCCGATGGCCTCGCTCAGATGCACGGTAGTGATGTCTGGGCTGGCCGCGAGATCTGCGATGGTGCGCGCCACCTTGAGCACCCGGTGATAGGCGCGGGCGGAGAGGCCCAACTGAGCGAGCGCCTGGGTCAGCAGCTTTCGTCCGGCGTCGTCCAGGGCACAGGTCCGCTCGATTTCCGGGGGGATCAGGGCGCAGTTGGGCCTTCCCGCCCGTGCCAGCTGGTGCTCCCGGGCCGCCTCCACCCGGCGGCGCACCGCGGCGCTCGTGTCGCCGGGGGACGGGGGCGGCCCGCTCAGCCGCTCCGGGGGCAGCCGCGGCACCTCCACGTGCAGGTCGATGCGATCCAGCAGTGGTCCGGAGATGCGCGCCCGGTAGCGGGCCACCTGCTCCGCCGTGCACCGGCAGCGGCCGCCGGGATCGCCCAGGTAGCCGCAAGGGCAGGGGTTCATCGCCGCGATTAGCTGGAACTGCGCGGGGAATTTGGCTTGGCGGGCAGCCCGGGAGATGTGGATGTGGCCGGACTCCAGGGGCTCGCGCAGCACCTCCAGGACGCGGCGGTCGAACTCCGGCAGCTCGTCCAGAAAGAGCACGCCCAGATGGGCCAGGGAGATCTCTCCCGGACGCGGGTTGCTGCCGCCTCCGACAAGCGCCACCCCGGATGCGGTATGGTGGGGCGAGCGGAACGGACGCTCGCGCCAACGGCCCGGATCAAAGGGCTCGAGCCCGCTGACGGAGCGCACCGCCGCCGCC
>JARRNE010000258.1:0-4660 GCA_037385305.1 Chromatiaceae bacterium
TGTCTTGCGTCCTGGCGCTATGTCAGTGTGACCCACGATACGCTCAGGGGTGATCAGAGGATAACGCCGGATGACCACCTTGATCGTCTCCGCCAACACCTGATACTGACGGTCCGTATAGGGGACGTCGTCGGCGCCTTCCAGCTCGATGCCGATGGAGAAGTCATTGCATTCCGCCCGCCCCTGGAAGCAGGATCGCCCCGCGTGCCAGGCTCGACAGGCCAGGGGTACATATTGGACGAGCTCCCCGTCGCGCCGAATCAAGAGATGGGCGGATACCCGCAGGTGGGCGATGCCAGGAAAGTTTGGGTGTGCGCCCGGGTCCAGACGGTTGTGAAACAGGTCGTCGATCCACCGCCCGCCGAACTCGCCCGGGGGGAGGCTAATGCCGTGGATCACCAGTAGGTCAATGCCTGTCGCCGGGGGGCGCAGATCCCAATTAGGGGAAGGTGCCCGCCGGGCACCGGGCAGCCAGCCCTCCGTGCCGTTTCCAATCGAGGCTTGGCTCGCTCCGGCTTCGATGCTCATTGGCATATTCGACACCATCTCCGTTGGGCCGAGTCACGGAGGAAACCCGCTTTCACAAACGGACTGTCAGAAATTTTTACACTTCCATGGCAAGCGGCCCTGTCGACGCCCGGTTGCCGTCCCGGCCCTCCTTTGCATTGCGTGACAAATCAACATGACATGGCCGTTCTCCAAGCTAGCCACGATCTCACGGTATCATTCTTGCGCGTAGCGGTTGGTCGGGTTGTCCCTCCGCGCTCATCGATAGGCGGATGAACGAAGCGTCCCATAACACGAAACATTCGGGTGCTGAGGTTCGGTGATCAAGAATCGCCCCCTGCTGCCTGCCCCCTCCGCAAGTGGCGGCGGCGCACCGGCTGACGCGAGGCAATTTGTCGCGGTCTATCGAAAGCAGATGGTCCGGCAGCTACCGATCCTGCTCGAGGAAATGTTCCCTCGCGTCTATGATGCACTCTCCGATCTCGCCGACAAGGCCGAGAGTCGTGCACTCTCCGCCGCCTGCTTCGATGCCGCGCGGCTCCTTCGGCGCAGGCGCAAAGACCTTGAAGTGCGATGTCTGCGCAAGGTGGGGACAGCAGTGCACGGATTTCTCAACGGCCGTCCCACCCCTGAGGGCGAGGCTGCCCCGGAGCCTGAGGAGTCTCTCGCGATTGCCAATCTCATCTCCAAGGCCGAAAGCCGATACCATTCGGATCTTGCTACCCTCCGTGAACACCTGGCAGGTCTGCTCGGGCAGCCCCGTATCGATGCGCGGGACGATCCCCTCGGACCCCATGCGATCTGTAACGCCTTTGGTTCCGCCTTAAAGTCTGTCGAGGCTCTGGATCTCTCGACCATGCTGGTTGTATGGAAGCACTTCGACAAGCACGTGATGGACCACGTTGGTGCTGTCTATGCCGGGGTGCTGCGGCAGGCGCGGCGGTCACGCCCCTCCGCCTCGGCTGCGTACACCCGCCAAGACCCAGACTCGCAGGGCGAGGTACCGAGGCAGAGACCTGAGGTCGACCCCTCTTCACGCATGGCCAACATCTCGCCGCGGGTGGGGCTCGCTACCGCGGACCAGGCGGGAGACGCCGGCTTCGCGGCGCTCCAACAGCTCCTTTGTCACCGCAGGCCCACCAATGACGCTCGGCTCCGGGCACCCATTGGCACCGGCGAATTGCTGGCGGCCCTCGGCCGGCTGCAGGCTTCCCTTTCATCGCGTGACTCCGGCGCGTCCGTCTGGGATGAGCTGCGCCGGCGCCTGGTCACGGAGCTGGACCTTCGCGCAAGGAGAGGTGCGGCGCATGTCCTGGACCCGCTGGACGCGGATACCCTGGATCTGGTGTTCTTGCTCTTCGAGCACATATTGCACACTAATGACCTGGCCGACCCCGCTAAGGTGCTCATCGGCCGGCTGCAAATTCCTTTCGTCAGGTTGGCCCTGCTCGACAAGTCCATTTTCGACTGCCGGGACCACCCGGCGCGCCGGCTGCTGAATCACCTTGCCGAGCTTGCACTCGGACGAATCGACTGGGAGGAGCCATCTGGACAAAGGATTTATCGGCGGATCGAGGCCGTCGTGAATCGTGTCGTATCCGATGTCAGCCAGGAGGCCGGCCTCTTCGATGAGTTGGACACCCGGGTGCTTGCCGTCCTCGAATCCGAGCGGCGGGCTGCCCAGGTGAGGGAGTCGGAGTGGCGCCGAGAGCTCGAGGGGAGGGAACGTTACCTGGACGCTCGGCGCGCCGTTCTCGGGGTCATTGAAGAGCGGCTGCGCTGGTACGACCATCTTCCAGGAACAGTGACCACCCTGATTTGCGACGGTTGGCAAGAGGTGCTGCTTGCCGCCTACGAGCACGGGGGCATGGCGGGAGAGGATTGGCGCCGGGCGGTACAAACGCTCGACCGCCTGGTTTGGAGTGTGCAGCCGAAGCTGGAGTACGGCGAGCGGCGCGAGTTCCTGCGCAGCATTCCGGAGCTTCTGCGCACGCTGCGCGACTCGCTCGCAGCGATATCCTTTGACCCGCGACGCATGGCGCGTTGGTTCCGGGAGCTTCAGACCTTGCACATGGCGGCGCTGCGGGGCGCGAGCACGGTGGCAACTGAGGATACCCAGGCGGCGCCGACCGACCCCACCCCGGTGGGAGCCGGGGGGCGGGCCGGCGACAGGGCCACCGATGACGGTCCGGTATCGCTCCGGTCGTGTGGACTGGGAGGCTCGGCAGGTTCTCCTGATCTCCAGGGGCCTGCAATCGGGGGATGGGTCGAGATTCGCCGGGATGACGGCAAACGCCTGCGTGTCAAATTGGCGTGGCATAGTCCCGCGTCCGACCGATTCTTGTTCGTCGATCGTCACGGGCGGAAGGCACTTGATCTGGCTGCGAGCGACCTCTCCGCCTTGCGTGCAGAGGGAGCCCTGACCCCCCTCGCCTGGGATACCCCCATCGTGGACCGCGCCCTCGCAGCAGTCCTGCGGACGCTGAAGGGTCGGTGAACGAGCGGCCGTTCCGGCCGCCTGCCCACTGCGCTGACGATCGCCGAAGCCATCATGACCCCAGTGACAGAGACTGATTCACCTCCGGAGGGATTCGCCCGCTATCTCCCCCCCTCCAGTCTGATCGCCGCTCAAGTTCGCACCGCTTTGGAGGAAGACGTCGGCGACGGTGACCTCACCGCTGCCCTGCTCCCTGTCGGGCGGCGGGCGGCGGTTGAGCTCATCACGCGCCGGGAGGCGATTGTCTGTGGCTGCGCCTGGTTCGAAGAGGTCTTCCGGCAGCTCGATCCCGGGGTCAGGCTCCAATGGCTCGCCGCTGACGGCGAGCAGGTGAGGGTGGGGCAGCTCCTCGGGCGGCTCGAGGGTCCGGCGCGGGCCCTCCTCACCGGCGAGCGCACTGCGATCAATTACCTGCAGACCCTTTCGGGTACCGCCACGCGCGCGCGTCGCTACGCGGATGCCGTGGCGGGACTTCGGGTGCGCGTGCTGGATACTCGCAAGACCATTCCCGGGCTGCGCCTTCAGCAAAAGTACGCGGTCCTTTGTGGTGGCTGCCACAACCACCGCAAGGGTCTCTACGACGCGATCCTGATCAAAGAGAACCACATCCTGGCGGCGGGCTCCATCGCGTCCGCAATGGCTGCCGCCCGCATGGCCGCGAGCGGCGCGCCCATCGAGATCGAGGTGGAGTCCCTGGCTCAGGTGGAAGAGGCCCTCGCGGCCGGGGCCAGCCACCTCTTGCTCGACAACTTTGAGCTCGCGGACCTCAAACAGGCGGTGGCGCTGACCGCGGGCCGCGCCCGGTTGGAGGCCTCGGGCGGTATCTCCCTGGAGCGGATTCGGGCCGTTGCGGAGACCGGGGTCGATGAGATCTCGGTGGGAGACCTGACCAAGGATCTCGCGGCGGTGGATCTTTCCATGCGCTTCGTGCATCCCTAGGCGGGCGGACACACCAGGCGGCTTCCTGTAAAGAGATGGCGGCTGTGCGCCCGCGCCCAGTGGCGAAAGCTCGCCCGCCGCAGGCAGCGCTGGGTATGTAAGCCTGCCCCCCGCAGGCTGATCCTGTCCCCGCCGAAATGATCCTGGGACGTGGTCCGGTCTGGGAAAGGCGCGAACTCGGGGTAAGGATGAAAGCCGTTCGCGCACCATTCCCATACCTTTCCGATCTCCTCCAGCAGGCCTGAGCGGGCCGCTACCTCCCACTGGTACTCATGCTGGAGCACGGTACCGCGAAGCTCCCCGCCCAGGCTGGCGCTCCAGGCGGAAAAGGCGGTCGCCTCGTGGTGGTTGATGCCCGCGACCGGGTGGTCCCCCTGGAGATCGCCGGATCCGTTTAGACCGATCCCATACCATTGTCCCGCGCCGTCGCGACGCCAGTGCAGTGGCGCAGACGCGTCGGATGAGGCGAGCCACCGGCGACCCTCTTCGCTCCAGAACCTCGGCTCCCGGTAGCCGCCTGCCTCCATGAAGGCGAGGTACTCAGCGTTGGAGACGGGCCGGGCGGCGATGCGAAAGCTCGCGAGCTCCACCGCTTGGGGCGGCAGCTCATTGTCATAGGCGAAAGACGCGCCCCGCGACCCGACGCGATAGTGGCCCTGCACCACCTCTCGCAGGCTGGGCGCAGGCGGGTGTGGGTCAAGCGGGGCGGCCACGCGG
>JARRNE010000259.1:0-7940 GCA_037385305.1 Chromatiaceae bacterium
CGAGCCCTGCCCGATGCAACTGGACCCTAGATCCCGATCCGTGAATCGCGCTGCTTCGCAAGTGGCGCCCGCCCGAGCCCGTTCCGGAATAATGCGGCGCAACTCGTCCCTGTCGCTCGGCCTCTGCAATTGTTGAGGGAGCCTCTCCCAACACTGAAAGCATGATACCGAACGTGCTATTTTGGTGCGATTTCTGACTTGCCTTCGTGTTCTGCCCGGAGGATATACCAGCTTGCCCATGGGGTGAAGTCACAAGCCCATCGGGCCTGCGTTGCGGGCATCACGGCTTCCTCACGAATCCCGAAACACCGCCGCACGAGCGTGCGAAAGCGCACGAAGAAGCGTGCACGCCCCCTCGGCTAAACTGCGCCAACCGTCGACATCGGAACACATCATGTGAGCCCGTCTATCCTTCTAGTCGAGGACGATCGCCCGATCGCAGAGAACGTGGCCCTCGCCCTGGCGCGCGAGGGCATCGACTGCCATCACGTTGCGCTGGCCGCCGATGGCCTCGCCCGGCTGCGCTCCGGGCGCTTCGACTTGGCGATATTGGACGTCGGCCTGCCCGACGGTAACGGCTTTGACCTCTGCCGCACGCTGCGCGGCTTTTCCGACATTCCGGTCATCTTCCTCACCGCGCGCTCCGATGAGATCGACCGCGTGGTCGGCCTGGAAATCGGCGCTGATGACTACGTGCTGAAGCCCTTCAGTCCGCGCGAGCTGGCGGCGCGGGTTAAGGCGATCCTGCGCCGCGGGCGGGCGTCCCCTGCCCCGCCGGTCGCGGCCGCCCGCGGTTTCATCGACGTCGACGAGGAGCGTGCCGCGATCTGCTGCAAGGGGCAGACGCTGGACTTGAGCCGCGCCGAGTACCTGATGCTCAAGGCCATGACAGCGCGCCGGGAGAAGGTGTTCAGTCGCGCCGAGCTCATGGATGCGGCCGGCCTGGCGGAAGCGAGCCTGGAGCGCTCGGTGGACACCCACATCAAGAGCCTGCGCGCGAAGCTCACGGCCATCGCCCCGGAGGCCGATCCCATCCGCACGCACCGTGGCCTGGGCTACAGCCTCGACAAGGACCCGGCTTGAACTTCTTCATCCGCTTCTTCGTCGGCTATGTCCTGGTCACCGCGCTGGCCGTGCTGCTCGCGATGAAGCTCTTCACCGATGAGCTGGTGCCCGGCGTGCGACAGTCCGTCGAGGAGAGCCTGGTGCAGATCGCCAACCTGCTGGCGGAGATCGCCTCGCAGGAGGTTGTCGCCGTTCAAGAGGGCACGGGAGGTACGGCGGGGATCGAGGCCGTGTTTCGCGCCTACGAGAACCGCCGCTTTCAGGCCCGCATCTACGGGGTGCTGAGGAACGACCCCAACCTCCGGCTCTATGTGACCGACGCCACCGGCCGCGTCCTGTTCGACAGCCGGGGCCGCGACGTCGGTAAGGACTACTCCCGGTGGCTGGACGTGGCCCGCACCCTGAAAGGCGAGTACGGCGCCCGCACCACGCGGGAGACCGCGGACGAAAACAGCAGCGTGATGTACGTCGCCGCCCCCATCGTTCGGGACAACGCCATCGCCGGCGTCCTCTCCGTGGGCAAGCCGGCCCGCTCCTTCCAGGGCTTTATCGATCTGACCCGCGCCAAGGCCTGGGAGTCGGCGATCTGGCTGTTCGCCCTGGCGCTGCTGCTGGCCCTCGGCTTCTCCTACTGGATGACCCGCGACCTCCGCCGGCTGGTCGAGCAGGCCAATGAGGTCGCCGCCGGCCGGCGCGACCGCATCCCGATCGAGGGACGGAGCGAGCTCCGCCGCCTCGCCCAGGCGCTGGAGCATCTGCGGGCCGAGCTCGACGGCAAGGCCCACGTCGAGAAGGTCTCGCAGCTTCTGGCGCATGAGCTGAAAAGCCCCATCGCCGCCATCCGCGGCGCCGTCGAGCTGCTCTCCGACGAGGGCGACCCCAAGCGGCGCAAGGGCCTGGAGGCCAACATCGCGGCCGAGACCGCCCGCCTGCAGCGGATCGTCGAAGGGGTGCTCGATCTCGCGCGCGCCGAGAACCGGGGCCGCCTGGACGATCCGGAGGAGGTCGCGCTGGACGATCTGGTCCGCGAGGTGCTCGCGACCCGTGCCGACCGCTTCGCCGCCAAGGATCTGAGGGCGGACACCGCCCTCGCCCCCGTGCGTGTGATCGGCAGTCGCTTCCTGCTCCGCCAGGCGGTTGCCAATCTGCTCGACAACGCCATCGACTTCAGTCCGGCCGGCGGCACGGTCACGGTTACGCTGGCGGCGGACGGCGGTGGTGCCCGGCTCAGCGTTGCCGACCAGGGGCCCGGCATCCCGGACTACGCCATGCCACGCCTATTCGAGCGCTTTTACTCTGTCCCCCGCCCCGACAGCGGCGAGCGCAGCAGCGGCCTCGGTCTCAATCTGGTGCAGGAGGTGGCGCGGCTGCACCGCGGCACCATCGACCTGCGCAACCGGGTGGAGGGCGGTGCCGAGGCCGCCTTGCGCCTGCCGACCGCAAAACACACCTGATTCACCCACTCGGCACACGGATTTCCCACACGCGGCCCCTAGGCTAAGAGCACCTTCAACTCATCGAGAGGTGCCGCCGTGAAACGGGGACTGCTCGTTCTGCTGACCTGCCTACCCTTCGTAACCGCCACCACCGCCCGGGCCGACTCGGAGTGCGCCGCATGCGACCACAGCCTGGCACCGCGGCTGTGGATTCCGGACGGCGACCCGGCGCTCGACCGCCTGCCCTTGAAATCGAGCACGGCCGATATCGTCATCGAGGGCGCGATCGCCCGGGTCACTGTGACCCAGCGCTACGGCAACGCGGGCACGCGCCCGATCAACGCCCGCTATGTCTTCCCGGGCTCGACCCGCGCCGCTGTGCACGGCCTCACCATGAAGATCGGGGAGCGGGTCATCCAGGCCAGGATCAAGGAGAAGGAAGAGGCGGCGAAGCTCTTCGAGACCGCCAAGCAGCAGGGCAAGCGTGCCGCGCTGCTGGCGCAGAAGCGGCCGAACGTCTTCATGATGGACGTCGCCAACATCATGCCCGGCGATGAGGTCGACCTGACCCTGCAGTACAGCGAGCTGCTGGTCCCGACCGAGGGCGTCTACGAGCTGGTCTACCCGACCGTAGTGGGACCGCGCTATGGGGGCGATCCGCTGCAGGCCGCGCCGGACGCCGACTGGATCGCCAACCCCTATGCCGCCGACGGGGCCGACGGGTCGAATCCGGCCGAGCCCGAGACGCACATCCAGCTCCGGCTCGCGAGCCCGCTCCCGGTGCGCGACCTGCAGTCGGTGCAGCACAAGGTCGTCACGCATTGGAAGAGCGACAAAGAGGCCGAGATCGGCCTCGATCCGTCGGAGACGCAGGCCGGCAACCGCGACTTCATCCTGCGCTTCCGCCTGCAGGGCGAGCGTATCGTCTCCGGCCTGATGACCGCCCACCTGAACGGCGAGGACTATTTCCTCCTCATGGCTGAGCCGCCGCAGCGGGTGGCGAGCGACCAGGTGTTGAAGCGCGAGTACCTGTTCGTGCCTCGAGCCGCAGGAGACCTTCAACATCCTGTTCTTCTCCGGGGGCTCCCGGGCGCTCTCGCCGACGCCGCTGCCGGCAACCCCGCACAACCTGCGGCGCGCCCTGGCCATGATGCGGTCCCTCGACGGGGGTGGCGGCACCGAGCTGATGCCGGCGCTCAAACGGGCGCTCGCCATGCCGCGCACCCCGGATACGGCCCGCAGCATCGTGGTGGTGACGGACGGCTACGTGAGCGTCGAGCGCAAGGTCTACGACCTCATCAGGACCAACCGCAACGCGACCAACCTGTTCGCCTTCGGCATCGGCTCCTCCGTCAACCGATACCTGATCGAGGCCTTGGCACGCGCCGGCGACGGCGAGCCCTTCGTCGTGACGGGTGCGGGCGAGGTCGCGAGGGTGGGAGCGCGCTTCCGCCGCTACGTAGCGGCGCCGCTGCTCAGCGACATCCAGGTCCGGGGCGAGGGCGTGGAGCTCTACGACATCGAGCCCGCGGAGATCCCCGTCATGCTGGCCGCAAGGCCCATCGTCGTCCTCGGCAAGTACCGCAGCCCGCACCCTGATGCGACCCTGGAGCTGACCGGCCGGAGCGCGGCGGGCGACTACCGCTCGCGCCTGCCCCTGGCGGAGGGCAGCAGTCAGGGCAGCGCAGGGTTGCTCCCGATCCTGTGGGCGCGGCAGCGGCTGGTGCGTATCTCCGACCTGCAGGGCGAGGACGTCGACGCGCACCGCGCGGAGATCCTCGACCTGGGCCTGCGCTACTCGCTGCTGACCCGCTATACCTCCTTCGTCGCGGTCGACGAGACGGTGGTGAACCCCGAGGGCGACGCCGCCACCGTCAAGGAGCCGCTGCCCCTGCCCCAGGGCGTCTCCGAGCTGGCACTGGCCCGCCCCGTCCCCGAGCCCGATGTCCTCTGGCTCCTCGTTGGCCTGGCCATGCTCGCGGGGGTGAGCCGTCTGGCGCGGAAGGGGAGCCATGGCCGTTCCTGATCCGCGTTCCTGCCCCGGTCGCGGGCTGTGGCTGCGCGACTGGGCCTGGGTCCTCCTGGCTGTGCTCGCCTTCAAGCAGCTCTATGCGACGGCGAGCACCGGGGATCTGCAGTGGCTCCTCTGGCCCCTCGCCTCGCTGCTCAATGCCTTGAGTCCGCTCTCCTTCGCGCCGACCCCCAAGAGGGAGTGGCTGGACGCGACTCACGGGCTCGTCATCGTCAAAGCCTGCGCCGGCGGCAACTTTCTGATCGCCTCTTGGCTGGGTTACCTCTGGCGCCAGCGCGAGGACCGGCTCGGCCTGGCCGGTGCGCTGGCCTCCGTCGGCACGGCTTGGCTGACCACCCTTGCCGCCAATGCCGTACGCATCCTGCTGATCGCCTACTGCCAGGACGCGCTGGCCCAGACCACTGGCCTCGCCGCCGCCGAGAGTCACCGACTGATCGGCATCCTCGTCTATTTCGGCGTTCTCTGGATGCAGCTGAGCCTTCGCGGGGGCATGGGAGCTGCGCTCACGGCGGCGACTGCGCTCTACCTCGGCATCACCCTGCTGCTTCCAGCGCTCCACGGCATGGCGATCGGACGCGGCGTGCTCGACGCGACCCACCTCTTGTGGACGGCCGGCCTTCCGGTGGGCATCCTGGTGGCTCGGTGGATTCTTGATCGCGCATGGGCTCTATGCCGCAGGCCTGCCTGAGCGGGGGGCGGGCAATGCGTTCTTCTTCCAAGGCCAGCGGCCCTCGATCTCGACCTTGAGCGAGAAGCTCAGGAGGTGCCGATGAGGACAAACGGCCGGGTGGGATCAGGCGAGCATCGTCCGGGCCATTCCCCTGAACATCCGCCCCGACGGCCCCCGGTACCGCCCGAAAATGCGGCCAGCCGGCAATGCGTGAAGCACAGAAGAGGAAATCTCACTGTGTCGCCGGCGCCATCAGGCCCCGCAGCTGGTTGACTTCGGGTCCGCGATCGATGAGACGCAAGACCATGCCCCAATCGCGTGTCGGTTGCACGGCGGCATGCCGCCGCCCGGTCCGGCCACAGGCGACATTGCCGCGCCTGGCGGAGAGAATTCGGTCGTCTGTCCCTGGTTTCCCCGGGTTTCTGCTGGTCTTGATTCGGACCCCTCAGCGCGCCCGGGCGACCGTCTGCCCCGGCTCGGGCCGTGCTTGGAAGTAACGGAAGATCTTCAGCAGAAAATCCGCCGCCATCAGCTGGCCCCCGATCGCGAAGACAACGTCCCCCGGGGTGCGCAGCCACTGCCAGAACACGGTCGTCTGATAGAAGTCCAGGCTGCGGGCGTACGCATAGCCCTGCTGGTAGACCGCCTCGAGCTGCGGGATCCCCACCGGGAGGAAGTTCATGAAGACCCACATGACGAGGCCCAGGTTATAGAGCCAGAAGGCCCAGAGGCCGAGGCGGTCGCTCCAGGCGAAGCGGTTCCCCGCCATGTAGCGCAGGGCGAGATAGATGAGTCCGAGTGCGAGCAGGCCGAAGGCCCCGAACAGGGAGGTGTGGGCGTGGTTCAGGGTGAGGAAGGTGGCGTGCTGGTAATAGTTGATCAATGGACGGCGCGGACGAAGTTGAACGGCAGGATGTCGTCGATGGGCAAGCCGTAGAAGCTCTCCCGCTCGGCATAGTAGTGACCCAGGATCGCCCCGGCCGCGATCTGCAGCAGGAGCAGCAGCGCCACCAGTACGAAGAACTTGGCAAGGGCCTCCTGACTCGGGGTCAGCGGCTTGAAGTTGCCGAGCACGTCGGCCAAACGCTCCCCGGGATTCTCCCGATCGATATAGACGCGGAAGATGGCGAGCACGATCCCGATCCCGAGGATGAGGGCGCCGAGGGCGATCGCCGACCAGGTGAGGGCCGACGCGGGCGGCCGGTTGCCGACGATCGGCTCAGGCGGCCAGTTGGCGCTCCAGGACAGATTGGAGCCGGGCCTGCGGGCAACCGTCGTGATGGCGGAATAGACAAGGAAATCCGCGACCGCCTTGGCCGCCCCTGGGTCCAGGCTGTGGGCCATGGAATAACCGGCGGCATAGTCGTTTCGCCGGAGGCGCTTGGCGAGGGAATCCCTCACCTCGCGGATCGCTGCGGCAACCGCATCGGGCACCACGACCGGATCGGCGGTGAGATCGATCCCCCGCAAGAGCGCCTGCATGCGCTCACGCGCAACCGCCCGTTCTTCGCCTCCGAGGGAGCGCAGCGGAGCGTTGGCGACCCCGGCCTGCGTCCGCTTCGCGAGGGCGACAAGGACCGAGGCGGTGTAGTCCTCGCCAAAGTAGGCGCCCATCCCATACCGGCTGCCGTAGTCCGACAGGTCCGCCTTTTGAAAGCCCGCCTTCCCCGCCACGAGATCAGGCCGCGTCATCAAGGTCTCGCCACCGGCGCTCACGATGCGCCCTGGCAGGGGAGGCGCGCCCTGATAGGTCACTGACGCCATCCACCCCATGGCGCCCCAGGAGGCGACCGTCACCAGCGCCAGGGTGACAATCAGAACCTTGGTGGTCCGGTCCTGAAGCGGCAATCCTCCGCTCGATGCCATGGGTGGATCCTCCTTATGTCGGGTAGTCGAGGTGCCGGCCACCGCCAGGCAGAGGCTCCGGCAGAAGCCCAATGCGCCACCGAAGCCTAGCCCGCGAGTCTCGCCCCCAGCTTGATCTCCGCGCCTGCCAGAGTCCGCGACACCGGACATCCAACCTTCGCCTCTTCGGCGATGCGGCGGAATTCGTCCTCCTCAATGTCCTTGCTGCGGGCCGTGACATCGAGCTGCACCTCGGTGATTGTCGGCTCCCCATCGACCTGGCGGATGATCACCGCGGCCTGCGCGTCGATTCGCTCGATCTCGTGCCCCGCCTTCCCCAACATCAAGGACAGGGCCATCGCAAAGCAGCCTGCATGGGCCGCAGCGATGAGCTCCTCCGGCTTCGAGCCCCGTCCGTCCTCGAAGCGCGACGCGAAAGAGTACGCCCCATCGACGGCACCCGACTGGCTGCGCATTGTCCCCCGTCCGTTCTTGATATCGCCTTCCCAGCTCGCCTTTGCAGGCTTCGCTGTTGCAACCGCTAGGCCAAGCCCCCGGGAGACGTGGTCCTGCCCGGGTCGGGCCACTTGGCGACGCGGTGTTGGAAGAATGGCTATCCCCCGGCCGGGCCAATGCCACCGCGTCGGCGCAAAAGACCCGGTGAGCGGGGCGCACCAGGACATCGACGGCCTCAATTTCGAACGCCACGCGCGAACGCCCTGGCGCCCATCAAGCGCCCATCAAAGGACGGCGGGGTACGCAGCGTCGCAGGGGACTCTGTGTGCGAGGACGCAATGGACACGCTGTTTCCGCGGCGCCGGCAGTGTGACTGGAAGGCACGCGTTCTGTGAACACATTTACAGAAGACCTCGCACCCGGGATCAGGGCGGCG